>SLGU01000134.1 GCA_007136525.1 Desulfobacteraceae bacterium
CCGTGTAGGCAGCCTGCCACAGGAGAAAATTGCTGATACGGTATTCCCCGCTGGTCCGGATGAGCAGTTCCGGATCGGGGATATCCGCGGTGTAAAGGTGCTGTGCAACAAGCTCCGGGGTGATGGATGCGATATCAACCGCGCCGTCTTTCACTTTTCGGGCGATGGCCGCACACGCCATGGCGATTTCAGCGCGCCCCCCGTAGCTTAATGCGAGGTTGAGCTGCATGGCATCATTGCCGGCGGTTTCGGCCATGGTCTCCCTCAGTTGGGCGGAGACGTCCGCCGGCAGACGCTCCATCTGGCCGATGATATTTATACGGATGTTGTTGTCGATCATCTCCTGTTTTTCAGACTTCAAAAACCGCTTGAGCAGTGTCATGAGCGCCTTAATTTCAGCCTTGGGGCGCTGCCAGTTTTCCGTTGAAAAGGCGAACAGGGTCAGGTGCCGGATACCGATTTCCCTCGATGTCCGGACAATCATCCGTACCGCATCGGCGCCCTTTTCATGCCCCTTGACACGATTGAGCATCCGCTTTCTGGCCCAGCGGCCGTTCCCGTCCATGATAACGGCCACGTGCACCGGCAGCTGCAAGCCTGTTTCCGGCTTTTCGGGCACGTCAGACTTCAAGGGTTTCCTTTTCCTTTTCCTTAAAAATGTCGTCTATCTGCTTGATATGCTCATCCGTCAGCTTCTGCATGTCATCGAGCGATTTTTTAATCTCGTCTTCTGAGGCATCGCCGTCCTTCTTGAGGGTTTTCAACAGCTCATTGGCATCCCTGCGGATGTTCCGGACGGCCACGCGGTAATCCTCGCAGATCTTGTTGACCTGCTTGACGATATCCTTTCGCCGGTCCTCTGTCAGCGGCGGGATGGAAATGCGGATGATCTTGCCGTCACTGGTCGGCGTGAGCCCCAGGTTGGACTTTAAAATCGCTTTTTCAATTTCCTTTATGGCGGACGCGTCCCATGGCTGAATGGTTATCAGGCGGCTTTCGGGCACGGAAAGGGAAGCGATCTGGCTCAACGGCGTAGGGGTGCCGTAATAATTCACCCTGACACCGTCAAAAATATTCAGGGACGCTCTCCCCGTCCTGATCCGCGTGAGTTCCTTTTTCAGCGACCCCACCGACTTTTCCATTTTGTCCCTGGCTTCATCGAAGATTTCGTCAATCATAGCGGCTCACCCTGTTTTTTTAAGGTTCTTTCCAACAATTGACGGCTTCGTAAAAGCCCCATATCTGGGTTGCCTGGATCTTGAACTTTTACAAAACCGTCTGAAAACAACTTTTACAGATTCATCAACAGTTGATTCAGGTGGACTGATCGAAAATGCGCGTTCCGATACTTTTATCCCCGCAAAGCACCTTGCGGATATTGCCGGGGACTTTCAGGTTGAAAACGACCATTTCAAGGCAGTTTTCCATGGCAAGGGATACGGCGGTGGAATCCATGACATGAAGGCGCCGTTCGAGCACGGACATGTAATCGATTGAATGGATGAACTGTGCCTGTGCGTTGCCAACGGGATCCATGTCGTAGACGCCGTCCACCTTGGTCGCCTTCAACAAAACATCCGCATGGATTTCCGCGGCCCGAAGTACGGCTGCGGTGTCTGTGGTGAAATACGGGTTGCCGGTTCCGGCCGCAAAAATGACGACCCGCCCTTTTTCAAGGTGACGGATCGCCTTTCTGCGGATATACGGCTCTGATACCTGGTGAATCGAGATCGCCGAGAGGACCCTCGTGGGAAGGCCGATTTTTTCGAGCGCTCCCTGGAGGGCAAGGCTGTTCATGACAGTGGCGAGCATGCCGATATAGTCGGCAGACGCCCGGTCCATTCCTTTTGAACTAGCCGCCATCCCCCGGAATATATTGCCGCCGCCCACGACAAGGGCGGTTTCAACGCCTAAATCAACAGCGGCCTTGACTTCATCGGCCACGTAGGCAAGGGTTTCCGGATCGATGCCGTATTTTGAATTCCCCATCAGGGCCTCGCCGCTGAGCTTGAGCAGCACGCGCCGGTATTGCGCTTTTTCCACGATGGCTCGCCTCGCTCTCTAAGATACCCGGTTATAAACCCTCGCCGACCTGAAACCGCGCGAAACGGTTAATGGTGATTTTCTCGCCTGTCTTGGCGATCATATCATTCAGCACATCCGAAATGGTCAGGTTGGTGTCCCTGACATAAAGCTGGTTCATTAGGCAGGAATCCTTGAAAAACTTGTTCATCTTACCTTCAACGATCTTCTCGATCATGTTTTCAGGCTTTCCCGCCTCAAGGGCCTGATCCCGGTAAATCTGCTTCTCTCTTTCCAGGAGCGTCTCTGGAATATCTTCGGGCAAAACGCCGAGGGGGTTTGAAGCGGCTATATGCATGGCGATATTTCTGGCAAACTCAACAAATTCATCGGTCTTGGCCACAAAATCCGTTTCACAGTTCACTTCCACAAGCACGCCGATTTTCCCGCCCATATGAATGTAGGACTGGACGACCCCTTGAGCGGCCACCCGGCCCGCCCGTTTACGGGCCGTTGCCAGGCCTTTCTTTCTCAGATAATCCCCCGCTTTTTCAAGATCCCCGGCGCATTCGGTCAAAGCTTCCTTGCAATCCATGATACCCGCACCGGATCGATCCCGGAGTGTTTTTACCATTTCTGCACTTACACTGCTACTCATTATATTTCTCCTGTATTGACATCGTCTTCGCTGGTTTCAACAGATTCCTGCACTTCGGGCTCAACCGCAACTGCCTTGCGGATCACCTCGACAACCGGCCCTTTGTCATCATCTTTGCTGACATACCGCTCTTTCTTTCCCTCACCGGCTTTGGCGGCCATGGCTTCGGCGTCCTTGTCGGCCTCGGCCTGACGCTTTTCAGCCAACCGTTCGGCCCCCTCGATGCAGGCGTCTGCCATTTTCGACACCATTAGCCGGATCGATCGGATGGCATCGTCATTGCCGGGAATAATGTAATCAATGAGATCCGGATCACAATTGGTATCCACCACCGATACAACCGGAATGCCGAGCCTGCGTCCTTCCTTCACGGCAATGGCTTCCTTTTTGGGGTCGATGATAAAAATCGCGCCGGGAAGCGACGTCATGGAGCGGATGCCGCCGAGGGTGCTGTCCAGCTTTTCCCGTTCCTTCAGCATCCCGATCCGTTCCTTCTTGGGGTACATGCTGATGGTGCCGTCGTTTTCAATCGTATTGAGGTGGTTGAGGCGTTCGATGCTTTTGCGGATGGTCTGGAAGTTGGTCAGCATGCCGCCCACCCACCGGTTATGAACATAGAACATTTCACACCGGTTGGCCTCTTCATAAAGGGCTTCCCTGGCCTGCTTCTTGGTGCCCACAAAGAGTACGGACTTGCCGCCCGCAACGGTCTTTGTGATAAAATCATAGGCATCCCTGAACATGCGGACCGTCTGCTGGAGGTCGATGATGTAGATGCCGTTTCTCGCGCCGAAGATGTATTTTTTCATCTTCGGGTTCCACTTTCTCGTCTGGTGGCCGAAATGGACACCGGCTTCAAGCATTTCCTTCATTGTCACATAAGCCATTGAACTTTTCCTTTTTTGGGTTTTAAAACCGCCGCTTTCATCTCTCCGGCAGGCCCAACTCCTGGGAGCACCCGGCCGCCGGTCAAAAAGCGTGTGGCGTTGAGTTAATAAATCATAGAACTTTAACAGATAAAATAACCAATGGCAATTTAAATTTGACGGCTTTGTAATCCGGTCAATATCTGCGTTGCGCGCAGCCTCCGAAGAATTTCACGTACGGCCAAGTACGCTCAATTCTTCGGAGGCGGCACGCGCCTTGATCTTGACCGGATTACAAAGCCGTCTGAAAACGAATTTTTACAGATTCATCAAATGTGACGGTTTGCAATAAATTTCAATAAATATGTCGTCCCTTCAGGACTCCGGTTTTTTTGCATCATTTATTACCGGTGGTTGAAACCACCGGCTATACGATGCCACCCCTGCCGGGGTGAGGTGATGCCCACGTACACCGGATTGGCTGCGGCAAATGATATAATCATCTTTATCCGGTGGCACCGGTCATCCCCGGATGGGATGCATAAAATAGCCTGTGGTAACGATCATCCCTGGAGGGAATGCATAATATAACCGGTGGCAACAATCATCCCTGGAGGGGATGCATAATATAACCGGTGGCAACAATCATCCCTGGAGGGGATGCATAATATAGCCGGTGGTTTCAACCACCGGAAA
>SLGU01000133.1 GCA_007136525.1 Desulfobacteraceae bacterium
CATGGTTGTACAAGGGGGAGGAAATCACCTCCCCACCTGAAGGAGCCTACGGCTTCGTATATCAAATCACCAACCTCATCAACGGTATGAAGTACATCGGAAGAAAATACTTCTGGTCTCCGAAGTACCGTCAAGTCAAAGGCAAGCGCAAGAAATCAATGGTCGAGTCTGACTGGCAGACCTACTACGGCTCCAGTCAGCGCCTTGTTGATGACATCAAGCAATATGGCAAGGAAAACTTCAAACGTGAGATCCTGTATATCGAGGACACGCGCGGGATGGTCAACTATCGCGAAGCCAAAACGCAGTTTCTTCTTGAGGTTCTTGAGTCAGATGTGTACTATAACGGCATCATCCAAATCAAGATTGGTGGTCGTTCAGTGAAGAGGAAAGAATGAAGATAGCAGTCATCACGGACCTACATTTCGGAGCACGAGACGGCAACAAGGCAATCGAGGCACACCAGAAAGAGTTCTATGATACTGTCTTCTTTCCCTATGTCAAGAAGCACAAGATCGATCAGGTATGGTGTTTGGGCGACACGTTCGACCGTAGGAAGTACGTCAATTTCCAACAGTTGAGCGCCGCCCACGATTTCTTCTTTGATAAGCTCAACAAGTTGAAGCTGCCTTCTCTGTTCATCATCGGCAACCACGACGTCTACCTGAAGAACACCAACGACATCAATTCTCCTCGCCTTCTCTTGCAAGGCATCCAGAACATGACTCTGGTGGAAAACGAGTGCCTTGAGCTAACGATCGACAACTTCAGCTGCATCCTTGTTCCGTGGATCAACAGGTCCAACAGAGACAAGGTGATGAAGAAGGTGAAGAAGTCGACGGCGCCTTACTGTTTCGGTCACTTTGAGTTCTCGGGCTTTGAGTTCCACCAAGGTCAGGTGTGTCTAAATGGTGAGAGCCCGAACCCGTTTGACAAGTTTGATCACGTGTTCAGCGGTCACTTCCACAAGCCAGCCACACGCGGCAACATCACCTACCTGGGCAACCCGTACCAGCTGAACTGGGCCGAGTACCCAGATCATAAGCGGTTCTTGGTCATTGACACGGAAGAGCTCACCTTCACTCATGTCAACAGCCCGCTCCGTCTCTACTACAAGATCAACTTCAAGAACGGCAAGACCTACGACGATTGGCTAGACCAAGAGGTCACTGACTTCTCGTTCTTAGAGGGGAAGTACGTCCGTCTGCAGGTCATGGGCGACAAGCCCAACCAGTACGAGATCGAAAGGATCGTTGAGCAGATCAACTCGTGTAATCCGTATGAGCTGAAGGTGATTGACGATGTCGTTATCAGCCTGATCGAAAACGATGACTCCGAGATGGAGGCTGACGACACATACGCCGTCATCAGAAACTACGTCTCTCGCTTGGACGGAGACTTTGACACCGCGAGGCTTGAAGGCCTGCTCCTTGATTTCCTCAAGCAGGCACAGGAACAACAGGCATGATAGTTTTCAGAAGGATTTTTTACAAGAATTTCTTCGCTACAGGTAACGCAGGGGTTGAGGTCGACTTGACATCTCACCCAACCACCCTGATCACTGGAACGAACGGAGCTGGCAAGTCAACGATGCTGTCGGCGATCTGCTTTGCGCTGTACGGGAAGCCATACAGAAACGTCAAGAAGGATTTGATCGTCAACAGTGTCAATGGCAAGCACTGTATGGTCGAGATCGATTTCACTGTGGGTGGCAAGGACTACAAGGTTCGCCGAGGACTGAAGCCAAGCGTGTTTGAGATCTTTGTTGACGGTGAGCTGGTTGACCAGGACGCTTCTGTTAGAGATTATCAGTCTGTGCTTGAGTCTCACATTCTGAAGATGAACTACCAGGTGTTCTGTCAGGTGGTCATTATCGGCAAAGGCTACACCCCGTTCATGGCTCTTACTGCAGGAGCCCGGCGTGAGGTGATTGAAGACCTCCTGGACATCAAGGTGTTCAGCACCATGCACCACCTGGCGAAGGTGGAGCTATCCAATACGAAGGACAGAATCAAAGAGATCAAGACAGACATCAGCCTAATCAAAAGTAAAATTGAGATCAAGAAGGATCATCTCAACTCACTCCGCTCTGCATCCAAGGCGCGGGTTGATTCGTTAGAACAGTCCAAACAAGAAAGAGCAGATGAGCTGGCTAATCACCAAAACGAACTCGATCGGCTCAGAACCAATGAAGCTGATCTCGTTGGGGCTCTGTCCAACAAGAAAGCATTGGAAGAACGTCGCGGTCAGATAACGCAACTCACCAGTCGCCTGTCCAACACGATGAACAAGATTGAGAGGACACTTGAGTTCTTCAGTGAGACAGCCGAGTGCCCTACCTGCAACCAGTCTATTACGCACGAGTATAGAGACAGGGTTGTCAGCAGCAAGCAGGAGAAGCTGAACGAAATCGTTGACGCCCTCTCGCAGTTAGAAGAAAAGTCAACGGCCTTGGATGCACAGATTGACGAATTCGAGGAGAAGCACAACCAGTACCAGTCTATCGTTATAGAGAAGGCGAAGCTGTCAACGAAGATTTCTCAGGTACAAGATGCGATCATGTCTCTTGGGCAGATGATCCTGGAGAACACCACGTCTGATGACGGTCAAATTGACATCGTCCGCAGCGACATCAACAGCCTGTCAGAGGAAGGGAAAAACCTAGTTTCTACTATGAACTCAGTAAAAGATGCCTTAAACTACTTGGAGATAGCAATAGCTTGCCTCAAAGATACTGGCATTCGATCTGATGTTATCAAGAAGTACGTTCCTCTAATCAATCAGAAGGTCAATCACTACCTGTCCATGTTTGACTTCTTCGTCCTATTTGAGTTGGACGAGAATTTCAATGAAAGTATCAAGTCCCGTCACAGGGATGAGTTCACCTACTTCTCGTTCTCAGAGGGCGAGAAGCAGCGCATCGACCTGTCCCTCCTGTTCGCGTGGAGAGACGTAGCAAAAGCAAAGAACGCAGCCCGTTGCAACCTTCTTATCTTTGACGAGGTGTTGGACGGATCGTTGGAGCAGTCAGCTGTGGATAACCTGCTCCAAATCATTAGGGGGATGGGCGAAGACCATAACGTCTTCGTGATTTCTCATCGCCCTGGCCACTACGACGTCTTCTCCAATCACCTCGTGTTTGAGAAGGTCGGAAATTTCTCAGAGATCGTTGAATAGGAACCTTAAGAATGAACCCCAATGAAAAAGCTAAACTCCGTCAGTCCCTTGAAGCACTGTCCATCGAATATGCAAAGCTCGATCTAACCCGAGAAGCCATCAAGGATGTGATCGACGCCTTGTCTGAAGAGTATGACATCTCTACCCGCAACCTCCGCAAGATCGCTCTTATGATGCACAAGCGCAACGCCAAGGAAGAGTTCGCGAAGAACAACGAACTGGAAGAGTTGTACGAGGAGCTCGCTGGTCCAGAAGAGTGACATGACAGACCTCGTCACTCAGCAGACCTTCATACGGTTGATGAGTAATCGTCTGCCCAAGTTCAAGAAGGTCGGATCGGACACTTGGAACTTTCGTTGCCCAATCTGCGGAGACTCTCAAACGAATGCCCACAAGGCTCGTGGGTACTTCATCCGTAAGCAAGATTCTATGATCTTCTTCTGTCACAACCAATGTGGCGGAATGTCGTTCAAGAACTTCCTCTATCACTTCGACCGTGGCCTGCATGACCAGTACCAACTGAGCAAGTACAAGCCAGTTCAACATGACAAGGAAGAAGAAATGGTAGAAATGTTCAAAGCCCCTCCCTTCATGGAAACGATGTCCATGTACTTCAAGTCTCTGGGCGATGACGGAATCAGGTATCTCCAAGGTCGGAAGATCAATATGGAGAACTGGTTCAACGCGGGGCTGTTCCAAGGATCGTCTAACGATATCGTTAGGTTCGCCGACGAGGTCTTGGACAAGGACATGAGCAAGGTAGCGGGCGACGACCAAAGGATCATCTTCCCGTTCACTGACAGGAACAGTGGGCTGGTTGGCATCTCTGGCAGAACGATCGTTGATGACAAGGTCAGATTCATTACTGCAATGCCTTCAAATCACGACAGTGCGTCTTTTCAGCTGCATGCAGTCAACATGGATGAAGACGTGTTCGTGTTAGAGGGGCAGATGGACTGCTTGCTTGTTCCCAATTCCATCAGCCCAGGTGGTTTGTCCAAGTTTCCGTTCGTTGATGTACCCAAGTCTTCTCGGGTGTTCGTCGTGGACAACCAGCCAAG
>SLGU01000041.1 GCA_007136525.1 Desulfobacteraceae bacterium
CGGTGGCCACCATGGAGCCGCCCCATCCGTCCGAAAGGGCCGTACGGGAGCACTGGGTGGTGATGTTCTTGTAGTCCTGGTCCACACCCATGTGGGTGCGGTGCATCATTTCCATGATCTCGCGCATGGCCCCCCGGGGAACGATCCCCAGTTTCCGCCAGGTTTCCAGGGTTTTGGGGGGTACGCGTTTGGCAAATGGGATCTCCCCTTCCACCTGCGTGTAGGTTCGCTCCAGTTCTGCGTAGAGTTCCTTGGCGATCTCTTCGACGGTTTTGCCATCGGTTTCGATGCCGACCGATTCGGCCACGCTGTAAAGCTTTTCCGTGTCCTTGATCTCGTAGTCGGTAATCTTGCCGGAAATCACTTCGCGGAATATGTCTAACATCACCATGCCGTGGTCCGTGTGGGCAGCCCCGCCCGCTGCGATCATGCGGCCGAAGTTTCGGGCCATGATCGTATCGATGGTGGCGCCGCATACGCCGACCTTGCCGTAGGGGTCTTTGGAATTCAACCGGCAGGGGCCCATGGCGCAGTGCTTGCAGCATGCGCTGTCCGCGCCGATGGGGCACGCCTTCATGCCGGCGGCCCGGTCGAAATTGACCTCAACCCCGTCCCTCCTGGCTTTTTCAAGCATCTGGGAGGTGGCCTCACATATGGTCAGGTCTTTGATGTCCGGAAGTGTATCCTTGTCCTTCTTCTTATCCATAAAATCCTCCGTGCTGTTTGTGTGTGTATTGCTTTCGGTGACAGTACTTCTTATTTTAAATCATACAAGAAACGTGCCACTCAATAGATCGGCACGACTTGTGCAAATAAACATAAGCATGGTTACAGCCAATGTCACAACGTGGAGGAAGAAAATGCTCAACCTTGAACAACTCAAAAGCAGCCGGGATATCGTCAATGTCATTGACTGGGATATGACGCCGGAAGAGGCCGTCCGCCTTTACCTGGAATGGGGAAACAACTGGGTCCGTGATAAATACGTCATCCGCCACGATTCGGATGTGGCCCATTATTTCACGGTCTATTCCTGGGAAGACCCGCCGGTGATCTACCTTAATAGAAGAGATAAGAAAGGGGCGGAGGAGCTTGCAAAAATAGAGATGCCGGAGGGCATCAAAAAGCAGTTCCTGGAAGAGACCGGCCGTAATAAAGGCGTATATGCCCTGGAAGGGGAAGTAAAAGAATGGCTCTGGTCTCAACTGGAGATGAAACACTGAACAAAAGTGTATCATATTAATAAATTTGATACAAAAACGTATCACTGTCGATACAGGCCACCGCGAAGGCGGGCTGTTCGGGCGGTGATCATGGGGGAGCAAACAATGGAAGCGCAGCCCCGAAAAACCAACTGTCTCATAAACGAAAAAAGCCCATACCTGCTCCAGCACGCGGACAATCCGGTGGACTGGTACCCGTGGGGGGATGCGGCCTTTGACAAGGCGAAAAAGGAAAACAAGCCGATCCTGGTTTCCATCGGGTATTCCACCTGCCACTGGTGCCACGTGATGGCGGACGAGTCCTTTTCCGATCCGGAAACCGCCGATCTGATGAACCGGCATTTCGTGAACATCAAGGTTGACCGGGAGGAGCGGCCGGATATCGACCGGATATACATTTCCGCGGTTTCCGCCATGGCCGGGTCGGCCGGGTGGCCGCTCAACGTCTTTCTCATGCCCGACGGCCGCCCGTTTTTCGGCGGCACGTATTTCCCTCCAAAAAGACGCGGTACGCCTTCCTGGCAGGAAGTGCTCAAAGCGGTGGCCGAAGCGTACCACAACCCGGAAAAACGGGATGAACTGCTCCAATCCGCGGACCGGGTCACCGGGTTTCTCAAGAACTACCTGGACGGGGACGCGCCCGGCCAGCCCCAGGCCCTTCCCGGCCCGGATGTGATCGATTCGGGCATTGACGGGGTTTCCGCCATGTACGACCGGGAAAACGGCGGTTTCAGCGACGCGCCCAAGTTCCCCATGCCCCCGATCCTTCATTTTCTTCTGTTTGCAGACCGGTTTGCGCGGCACACCCAAAAAAGGTCCCGAAAGAGCCGCCTGGCCTTGGACATGGCGCTTCAAACCCTTGAGAAAATGGCCGCGGGCGGTATTTATGACCACCTGGGCGGCGGGTTTCACCGCTACGCAACCGATGCCAGATGGCACGTGCCCCACTTTGAAAAAATGCTCTATGACAACGCCCAGCTTATCCGCATCTATACGGAAGCCTGGGAGATGACGGCTAACCCCGTGTTCAAGGAGGTGGCCCGAAACTCACTCGACTACGTGTTGCGGGAGATGACCCATCCGGACGGGGCGTTTTATTCGGCCGAGGATGCAGACAGCGTGTATACGGACCTGTCTGCTGAAAACAGCGCTGAAAAGGCCGTTAAAAAGAAATCCGAAGGCGGGTTTTACGTGTGGCAATACGATGAGATCGGTCATATTTTGAAAAACGCGCATGATGAGTTCCACTTTGACGTATTTGCCTTTCACTACGGCATCCGGCCGGAGGGCAACGTCAAAAGCGATCCCCTCGGGGAGTTTACGGCAAAAAACATCCTTTTCCGGGCCCGGACCGTGGAACAGACGGCCCGGCGCTTTGACATCCCGGAAAAAAAAGCCGGAGAAATTCTGGCCAAGGCCGTTGCCACGCTTTTTGAGGCCAGAAACCGCAGACCCCGCCCCCACCTGGACGACAAGGTCCTGGTGGAGTGGAACGGGCTGATGATCTCAGCCCTTGCCGTGGCGCACCGGGTGTTCGGTGATAAAAAATATTTGTCAGCGGCAGACAATGCGATTACTTTTATTTACAACCGGATGCATGACAACCGCGCCGCCCCGAAACTCTACCGGCGCTGGCGGGAAGGCGATGCGGGCATCCCGGCCATGGCCGAGGATTACGCGTTTCTCATCCAGGGGCTTATCGACACATACGAAGCCGGTTTCAACACCCGCCACCTCGCGTGGGCGATCACGCTGGCCGAGCAGATGCTTGCGCTTTTTTACGATGATGCGCGCGGCGGCTTCTACACCACGGCCGACGGCCATGACAGCCGCCTGATCATGAAGGCCAGGGATGCCACGGACAATGTGATGCCATCGGTGGATGCGGTTGCCGTCATGAACCTGGCAAGGCTTTACCGGTACACGGGCAACACCGGCTTCCAGGATGCGGCCGAACGCACCCTTGGGGCTTCCGCCGTTCGCATGGCGCGGCAGCCGACGGCCGTGCCGGCCATGATCGCAGCCCTTGGCGCCAGCATGCTCCGCCACGCCGAGGCGGTGGTGGTGGGGCCCAGGGATACGGAGCAGGGCGACGCATTGCTGGATGTGCTGCGCGCCCATCCGGCCGAAGCGCTCAGTATCGCATGGATTGATGACGATGCGGACCGGGAGGCCCTTTCCGTGGTCATGCCGCATGTGAGGGAAATGCGCGCCCCCGGAAACAACCCCACGGTGTTTGTGTGCTTTGACCATGTGTGCCGGGAGCCGGTATCCGACCCGGAAACGCTCGGAAACTTGTTGGATACAGCATTTGAGTCGCCCGTTGAGGGCTTTTCGTGAATATGAATGAAAAGGAGTGTTGCCATGTCCCGGAATCGTTACCAGATGAAGACGGCCTGTCCCCAGTGCGGTTGCACCTTTACCACGGTGCTGAGCCCCGAGGAGATGAAGGAGCGGTATGGGGATGTGCCCAATATCGACCTGGAATGCTCGGAATGCACGGCCCAATACACCAAGAAAACCGAGGACGTCTGCCCGGAATGGGCGGAGGACTGCAAATCATGAACCTCTAAGGAAAAGGAGGGATACCGGAATTCATTTCCGGAAGCACCGGCACTATTCAATGAAAAGTGTTTCATTCTTTAACCAGAACCAGAAAAAGGAGATTTGTTATGGATTCAAAAGATTTTTGCAACTCGATGGCAGCCGAACTCACAGCCTGGAAGGCCAAACTGTTTGACGTCATCGCCAGGACCGACAAAATGGGCACTGCTGAAAAAGACAAGGTCTGGACCTACTTCAATGAAATGAAGATCATCATCCAGGACCTCGAGGACAAGGTCGACTCCTTGCGCACGGAATGCCCGTCCGACTGGAGCCCCCAGAAAAAAGAGATCGAGGACGCGCACGTGGATGTGCGCTCCAAGTACGCGGAGACGCTTGATTATATCGGCAAGGCGGCGCCCGTTTCCGTGCCCGGCTAACAAGGC
>SLGU01000001.1 GCA_007136525.1 Desulfobacteraceae bacterium
GGCATGGTGGGCGCTGGATTTCCCGTTTATGAAACGCTACTCAAAAGAGTACCTGGAAAAACATCCTGAAAAAAAAGGAAAAGACATTGAAACAACCCGAAAATACTGTGAAAAATTCAAACACTCCCCCATATCGGTGATCAATTTCCTGGAGGGCACCCGCTTCAGCGGGGCAAAGCACGAGGGCCAGCAGTCCCCCTTCCGGCACCTGCTGAAACCCAGGGCCGGCGGCATCGGTATTGTGCTTTCCGGAATGGGCGAGCACCTGTCACGCATCATCGACATTACCCTTGTTTACCCTGAAAACCGGCCCCCGATGACGTTCTGGCATTTTCTGAAAGGCAACATTCCCGTTGCCGTGATGCATATCCGGTCCTTACCCATACCCGATAAATATGCAGGGAAAAATTACGAAACAGACGACGTTTTCAAAAAGGATTTCCAGGACTGGATCAACCGGATCTGGGGGGAAAAGGACGAGCGAATCGAAGATATCCTGAAACGGTACAGCCGAGGGTAAGCTTAGCCCAAAGACCGGATTTTCAAAGGCGTCAACGGATTCGGGCGCGACATTTAATGCGCAATCCCGATTCCGGTGACGCCCCTGGTGATTGAATAGTTACCGTTGCTCCATATCCCTGATCCGGTCGGCCACCTCCTGGAGCTTGTCGATTGCTTCCAGAAGCCCCCTGCGGACGGCGTCCAGCCCTTCAACGGGATCGCGCGGGTCGCGGGGAGTCGGATCCAGATCGTATTGCTCCAGGTCCGCGTCCGTTTCAACCGGCGGGGCGACAGTGGGGCGTTTTCCCACCAGCGCTTCCACCGAGGCGTTCAGGGTCGGGTGCATGACCACCCTGCGGCTGTCCGCCAGGATAATGCGCCTGAGTTCCGGGAACTCCAGCGCTTCGGGCTTGAGAAAAACCGGTTCCGCATAAAGCAGGCTGTCCCCCAAGGGGATAACCAGGATGTTGCCGCGGAGGACCTCGGAGCCCACCTGTCCCCAGAGTGTAAACTGCTCCGATATGACCGCATCATTGTCGATCCTGGCCTCTACCTGCCGGGGTCCGTCAACATGGCGGCCCGACGGAAACCGGTAAAGGATCTTTTCCCCGTAATTGTTCCCGTCGCTTCTGGCAGCCATCCACCCTACCAGGTTGTGGCGCTTATCCGGCGTAAAGGGCTGGATCAGAAGAAACTCCTCCTTTTCCTCGCCCGGAAGCCTTGCCACGATATAATACGGCCGCAGCGTGTCCGTCCGGCCGAAGGCCGCATGCTGGGGCACGGACCACTGGTCTTCCTTGTTGTAAAACACGACCGGGTCGGTCATGTGGTACTGGAGCAGCATCTGCGTCTGGACGCTGAACATGTCCATGGGATAACGGACATGATCCTTCAGGAATTCCGGCATTTCCTCTGCGGACTTGAACAGGTCGGGAAAAATTTCCATATAGGTCCGGATGATGGGACACGAATCGTCAAACACGTAATAGTCAATGTTGCCGTTATAGGTATCGATAACGGCCTTGACGCTGTTTCGCATGTAGTTGAACCGCTCATGCCAGGGGGTTGAATACGGATACCGGCTGGTGATGGTGTATGCGTCCTGAATAAAAAACAGCCGTCCGTCCGCAACCACCGTGTATGCTTCGTTGTCCCGCTTGAGAAACGGGGTAATCGTGGAAAACCGCTCCGCCACCGTCCGCCGGTACTGAATCCGGCTTTCCGGCGTAACTTCGCCGGATATCAGAATGTTGACATCCTTGAACTGCCAGGCGTAGAAAAACCTGCGGAGCACGGAGCCAAGCAACACACCGCCTTCACCCTGGTAGTGGGTATACACCGGGCCGTCTACCCCAGGGTAGTTGAACTCCTGCATGCGGCTGTTGACGATGGCAAAGGGGAGGCTTTTCAAGCCGTAATATATCTCAGGCCGCTCCAGGGGAATATCGCCGATCGGGGGGAGATCCTGAACAAAAAAAGTGGGACGGCCGCCTTCGGCCACCTCGGTTACCGGGCTCATGGCGACCCCGTAGCCGTGGGTGAACTGAAGATGGCGGTTGACCCACCGCTGCGCTTCGGTCGGCAGCTTTTCAGCCGCCAGCTCACGGGTGGACAGCATTACCTGGCGAAGCTGGTCGTCTACCCTGTAGCGGTCCGTCTGAACGCTTAAAAAATCATAATACAGGCGGAAAAACTGGATCTGGTTGTAGCTTTGAAGCAGCGGCCCTTCATCCCATAACCGAAGGTTCTGGATCGTGCCCTGGTTGTCGTCCACAATTTCGGGCCGGACCTCGCCAAGGGCCGGATGGCTCTTGCTGGCCATATTTTCCAGACCGTATGCCTTGCGCGTAAACTCAATGTTGCTGGCGATAAAATCCCTTTCACGGGCGAGTTCGCTGGGTTCGACCTGCAACCGCTGGACAACGCCCGGAAGCACACCCCCGCCAAGAAAATTCAAAACCAGCCACATGCCGATGCCTGCATAGATAAGCCGTTGCCCCTGTGAGCGGATGGCGGCCAGCATGACGCCCGCACTGATAAAGGCAATAAAGGTCAGAATCGTACGGGCCGGGAGCATGACATGGTAGTCGGTATACCCGACGCCAAACACTGCACCGGTTCTCGAAAACAGCAGTTCATAGCGCCCCAGCCAGTGGCCTGCGGCAATGATCAGAAAAACAAACGCGCCCAGCACCAGGATATGGGTTCTGGCCCGGCCGCTGAAAGTGAAGACCTCTCCTTTGAGATTGCTGGCAATAAAGTAAAAACCGGTCGTGAAAAGCAGTACCACTGTCAGCACCCCCAGAAGCCAGGTACGGACGAAATCAAGCACCGGCAGGGTATAAACATAGAAAGACAGGTCCCGCTCAAAAACCGGATCGACCTCGCCAAAGGGGATCCCGTTGAAAAAGCGTAAAAACATCTCCCACCGGCCGGCCGGGTGGCTTGCAAGGTAGGTTGCGCCGAGGACGACCGCCAGTATGCCGATCCAAAGCATCAGGCGCCGGGCCAACTGGTACCGCGCGGGGGAAAGCTCCTTTCCGGGCCGCCATTGATAGGTTTCCGCACCGCGATACGCAAAAAAAAGGTTGGGCGCCGCAATGCCCACAAAAACCGCGACTGCTAAAAGGTAGAGCCACACCTGGGTAATAACGCGAACGAAGATGACCTGCTCATGCCCAATCCCTGAAAACCAGAGCCAGTCGGTGTAAAACAACCTGGCCCAGTTGAGTCCCATGAATACGGCAACAACGATCAACCCGGCCAATACCAGTTTGACCAGGTAGATCAGACGGGGAAAATCCAGGTCTTCGAGCCGAAAAGGCTGCGGCGGCTGGCCGTCCGGCCCCCCGGGTTCAAATGAATGGGTCATTATAATACTCCTGTCATTGTGTTTATCTTAAAATACAAATTTATTTCATTTTTTTTGATAATATTGACCACTTCGAAAAGTTATAGCCCGCTTGTCGAGGTTTGGTTTTTCGAAATCGAAATCGGGATCGAAATCGATTTCCTCAAATCCAATAACCACGGCGTTTTCCTTATTATAAATGATCAATTTCAAACGGGTGGTGCCGGGTGTTGTCCGCAGCAACAATTGCAGGGGACTGCTGATAGCTCCTGGCAAAGCGCAGACAAGCGCCCTGTGGCTTTGCCGTTTATCACAGGGCGCGGCCATCAGAGAAAGCGTCTGGACGAGCCATGGAGATATCAGCGTTCTCCTGCAGTTTCCAGGGCAATACCCGGTGCCACCCGGAGGAAATTGTCCTTTTGAAATACGGCAGTCATCAAGGGTTTCGTGTTGAATTGTCATATTGTTTTGCTTTTGATTTTTTTCGACCCCGATCCCGATCCCGATTTCGATTTCGATTTCGATTATCCCAAAAAATACATTGGGCCAGAAATTAATTTTGAGATAGGTTCTATCGCGGCAAACCGTCACCCCAAATGTCATCATCAATACCAAAGCGGAAGCGGGGGGTCAACAGATACCGGGAAAGATAACAGGCAGGGCGCATTGCCTATTTCAGGGCAATGACCGGGATTCCCCGTCTTCAGGACAACCGGCCGGCATAATCCTCAAATGTAAAGGTCTTTACAAGGGTGAATGCGCCGGTCCCGGCATCGTAGCGTGCAATGGCGGGCAGATTGATGCCGTTGAACATGTTGGTCTTTACCATGGAATAATGGGCCATGTCA
>SLGU01000053.1 GCA_007136525.1 Desulfobacteraceae bacterium
GCCTTCCTGCAGCCGGTGGAATCAGCCGATCCAGGAGATATCGTGATTCTCTCCGGCATCGATGATGTCACCATCGGTGATACCATCTGCACCGCTGAATCGCCAAAGGCTCTCGAGCGCATCAACGTGGACGAGCCGACCATCTCCATGATGTTTACCACCAATGATTCTCCCTTCAGCGGCAAGGATGGGAAATTCGTGCAGTCCACAAAGATTCGGGACCGGCTCGTCAAGGAAACCCTTATGAACGTGGCCATCCGTATGGAGGATGCCGACAGCCGCGACCGTTTCCTGGTTAAAGGCAGGGGGGAGTTTCAACTTGCCATCCTTATTGAAACCATGCGGCGGGAAGGATTCGAGTTCTGCGTGGGGCGGCCCGAGGTGATTTTTAAATACAAAAACGGTATCCGGCACGAACCCATTGAAGACCTCTATATTGACTGCGGAGAAAGCTACCTCGGCGTGGTAACGGAGAAGCTCTCAATCAGGAAGGGTAAAATGACCGACCTTGTCAACAACGGCACCGGCCGGATACGGATGTCCTTTTCCGTGCCGTCACGGTCGCTTATCGGATACCGGGATGAATTCCTTACCGACACCCGCGGGACGGGCATCATGAACGCCGGTTTCGCCGGTTATGATGTCTTCCGCGGCGATTTTCCGTCACGTTTTACAGGCTCCATTATTGCTGACCGGCAGGGCAACGCCGTCGCCTACGCGCTGTTCAACATGGAACCGCGGGGAGAGCTTTTTATCGGACCCGGCGAACCCTGTTACGAGGGGATGATCATCGGGGAGCACAACCGGGAAATGGACATCAACGTCAACCCCTGCAAGGAAAAAAAACTGACCAATATCCGGGCATCGGGAAAGGACGATGCGATTATCCTTACCCCGGTCCGTCCCATGACCATCGAGCGGGCCATCAATTTCATCCGCGACGATGAGCTTGTGGAAATCACACCCAGATCGGTCCGCCTGCGGAAAGCCGTGCTTCCAGCAGGGCAACGGCGAAGCCGCCTGAGCCGCTCCGCCTGAACCGTTGCGCCGGGAAACAGGAAAATATCCTTATCCGGGAAAAAACCGCCCTGAAATGAATACTTATGGCTTAAATCCAGGCCGTGGTATCGGGCACGACAGTCCCGAGACGATCCGCAATTTCATATAATGTTTTGGAAAGGCTGGCCATATTCTCATCAATTTTTTTCCGGTTCGGAGACCAGTCCGCAGGGCATTGGTTCTTCAGCTCTTCAAGCCCTGAATCAATCTCTTCCACCATACCCATCAAATTCCTGGCTTCATTGGAATGAACTGTATCCGTCTGTTTTTCAGCCCGGGAAATCACGTCATACAGCCCTGCTTTCAAACCGACCAGCCGCTTATAGTTATTTTCACAATAATCTTTTACATCGCTCATATCCATTTCCTCCCTGTCCATTTTCAAATATGTTTAAATTTATGCAACCCACCAAGAGCCCAATAAATCATTGTCATCGTGTGACACCACCCCCGGGCGTTGATCCATGAATCGCCTTGCTGCCCATCAGGCCGGCATGCCCTCCAACTAAAAGTAGTCTCAAACACGCCGAAGTCAAAACACCTACATCATCCCCGCGGCCATACCTGTTTGAATCCTTTTCCCTTGATGAAACAGTAGGGGCATTCCTCCGGGTGGTCTTCCCCGTAATGCACGTATCCGCAAAGCGGACAGCGCCATGCCGGCGTGTCGGACGGGTTGCCGTCCTGGTCAAACAGCGTGTCAGCCCCAACCATCACCGGCACCTCATCCAGGGGGGGCATGACAGACTGGTATGCACTCAACAGCCAACCGGCTACGATCGTCCGCTGGATTTCGCTGGTACCCTCGTAAATGGTAAAAAGACGCGTATCGCGGAGCAGTTTTTCAATCGGGAACATTTTGGTGTAACCGTATCCGCCGAAAATCTGGAGCGCGTCATTGAGCACTTCCATGGCGCTCTCGGTGGCGTAGAATTTACCAATGGATGCGGTAATGGTGGGATCCATACCACTGTCTGCCTCCCATGCCCCCTTGAGAACGAGCAGGCGTGATGTTTCAACCCGCTGGTACATCTCTGCAAGCTTGAATTGGATTGCCTGGTAAGTGTTCAGACGGCTGCCGAACGTTTTTCTATTTTTCGCGTAATCAATGGCATATTCCATGGCAGACCGGGCCGCGCCGACCGCAAAGGCCCCGATTATGGGCCGGGTCCTGGAAAACGTCTTCATGGCAAGCAAAAACCCCTCCCCCGGTCCGGCCAGCATGTTTTCAGCAGGCACCCTGACATTCTCCAGTTTGATGCCCGCCGTATTGGACGTCCGCTGGCCCAGTTTGGGAATAGGTCGGCCGACCCGGACGCCTTCCCATTCCTTTTCAACAATGAACGCGCAAATGCCTTCGTGCTTTTTTTCCGGATCGATGGTAGCAAAGATGGTCATATAGTCCGCCACCCCGCTGTTGGTGATCCAGAACTTGGTACCGTTGAGGATGTAGTCATCACCTTTCTTCCCGGCCCGGCACTGCATTCCTGCGACGTCGGAGCCCATTGCTGGTTCGGATGTCGCAAAACAGATCATTTTTCCGTTTTTAGCGATTTCCGGAAGATACTTTTCCTTCAGGTGTTCATTTTTTGAGATGATAATGGGTTCAAAACCAAGGGAATTGTCGAAGATGGATGTGGCCAGGCCGGGGCATGCGGCAGCGATCTCCTCGGTTACGATCGCGCCTTCAACAAGACCGTATCCCGCTCCGCCGTATTTTTTGGGAATATCGGAATTCATGATCCCTGCTTCGTTTGCCTTTTTCAGCACCCACAGGGGAAGCGCGTCCTTTTCATCATAATGCCAGGCAACCGGCAGAACCACCTCCTTTGAAAATTTGCGGGCCCTCTCCTGCAAATCCAACTGTTCCGAAGACAAAGAAAAATCAAGCATAAAATACCTCCGTAATAATGGGCATGATTATTGTTTTTCAATAAAACCCTTTGGTTTCTCAACCGTTGACATTAAGGGGCTGAAACTTCCCGTGCCGGAAATAAAACCAAATGGCATTTGTTATCGGGATGCGGGCCTGATCCTGATGAGCGGCGCATCCCGGGCATCAACAAGGACATATAAAAAACCGTCCCCAGGGTTGACCCTTACATCACGGATGCGCAGGTTCCTATCTGCAAGAAGGCATTCGGCCTGGGTCAGCGCCTGCCCGGTCACCTCGAACCGGGCAAGGCAGCGTTCCCGCAGGCCGCCCACAAAAAGATTTCCCTGCCAGCTTTCAAACGTATCTCCCGTGTAAAACGCCATTCCGGAGGGCGGGAAACCACTGTTTTCCCAGTAATAGACCGGGTCAACGGTTTCTTCGTGTTCCGGCGGCAGAACACCTATGGACCTTCTGGTGGGATATTCGCGGCTGTAGGTGGCAATGGGCCATCCGAAGTTGCCCCCCTTTACCAGGATATTGATTTCGTCTCCGCCTCGCTGGCCGTGCTCATTCTGCCAGATTTCCCCTGTTTCGGGATGGACCGCCATACCCTGGGAATTGCGGTGGCCGTAACTGAAGATAGCCGGGTGGGCGTATTCATGATCTACAAAAGGGTTGTCCGGCGGGATGGCACCATCATCGCCTATTCGCATGGTTTTTCCGTGAAGACTGGTAAGGTCCTGGGCGGAATCCCGGTTTCTTCGATCCCCGGAGGTCACGTAAAGCCGATTCCGGCTGTCGAACACCAGGCGAGACCCGAAATGCGCGGTTTCAGAATTAAACGGCTCTGCAACAAGCAGCACCGTTACATCAGAAATCGTTGCAGCGCCGATATCAAGACGCCCCCGGCACACATGCGTGGCAAGCTGATCAGGCGCCGCTCCCGCAGCGGCATAGCTCAGATATACGAGGCGATTGTCTTCAAATGCCGGATGAAGGGCCACGTCGAGCAGACCGCCCTGGCCGGCGGCAGCGATTTCCGGAAGGCCGGAAACCGGCGTACGGGACCCGTTGCCGAGATCAACCAGGTTCAAGCGGCCGGGCCTCTCGGTCACCAGGGCAAGGGTTTGTTCACCCGGCAGAAAAACCATCCCCCAGGGATGTTCAAGCCCGTCGGAAACCGTTTCCGCCCGGTATGAAAAATTGAAATCACCGGTTTCACCGGAACAGCTGCATCCGAACGGCATTAAAAC
>SLGU01000255.1 GCA_007136525.1 Desulfobacteraceae bacterium
CGCCCTTTGGAACGCCCCCTGAAACATCTTTTATAACATCGTTGACAAAGGAGCTGAAGTCAATGACTTTGTCCGCAAACTGGGCGGCCTTTGCCCGCAGACCGGGAACGCCTTGAAAAAGCGCCTTGTAATCCTTTAAATGCGACCCGCAGGAAGCGCACAATGTCAGTATATAGTCGTACCGGGCGGGGTCTATGGCCTGAAGGTTGCTCCGGGCCAGCTCCCGGGCAGCCCGGTCCCGGCCCAACATCACCAGGGGCAGCCCGCAGCACCCCTGCTGCAGGGGGAAATTCACCGCGAACCGGTCCGGGGGCATCATTTCCAGACCGGCCTCGAGCTGCTCCGGGTACACAAAATCCTGGAGGCACCCGGAAAAAAGGGCGACGCGGACCTGCGGGTGTCTGCTTTTTCTGCCCAACTCCGGGAACCGGTCCCGGAACGGGCGGGCGGCCAGTGCGGGCAGCCGCTTGTAGCCGTGATCCCGAAGCAGAAAATGGGGCAGGTGCCGCAGGTAGGGCTCTCCTGCTGTTACAGGGCGCTGCGCGAACCGGGCCGCGCGCAGGATGCCGTGAAAGATTTTCCGGTTCTTCAGGACCTGTGCCAGGGCCCTTTCGGTTGCCGGCACGCCGGTCTCGGCCTGCATGACCCCGCGCACTTCCCGGATCAGCGACGGCAGATCGATGCCCGCAACGCATACCGCCTTGCAAGCCTGGCAGTTGAGGCAGTTTTGCGCCAGTTGCTGCGCCTTGTCCCGGCCGTGGTAAAAATAGGTCAGGATCAATCCGATGGCGCCGATATAAATATGCCCATATGCGTGCCCGCCGACCAGGCGGTAAATGGGGCAGACGTTGGCACAGGCTCCGCACCGGACGCATCGCAGGGCCTGGGAAAAAACCGGGTCCCGGGCCAGGGCCAGGCGGCCGTTGTCCAGGAAAACAACGTGCATGATCTTTTTGCCGCCCGGGGCCGCCGCGCATTGGTTTCTTCCCGTGATCCAGGTGACATAGGAGGATATGGCCTGTCCCGTGGCGTTTTTCGGCAGGGCCTGAAGGGTGGTCAACGCCTGGGAAAGGTTAGGGGTCAGTTTGTCCAGGCCCACCAGGGCGACGTGCACCCTTGGCAGCGTTGTGAGCAGCCGGGCGTTTCCCTCGTTGGTGACCAGGCCCAGGGTGGCCGATCCGGCAATGGCGAAATTGGCCCCGGTAATCCCCATGTCCCCTTCGGTAAATTTCCGGCGCAGCTCGCGCCTGGCAACGCCCACCAAATCTTTGATCTCTGTCCCCTGCCGCTTTCCTGTAACCCGGGTGAAAAGTTCGCTGACCTGGTTTCTGGAGAGGTGGATGGCGGGCAGGACCATGTGCGACGGGCCTTCGTTGCGCAATTGGATAATCCATTCGCCAAGGTCTGTCTCCACCACTTCAAAACCATCCTTTTCAAGATACTGGTTGAGTTGTATTTCCTCGGCAGTCATCGATTTCGCCTTGAGGATCATGCGGCAATCGTTCTCATGAGCAATGCCGGCGATGATCCGATTGGCTTCCAGAGCATTTTCTGCGAGATGCACCTGTATTCCTTTTTTCTCGGCTTTTGTT
The DNA here is from genome assembly GCA_007136525.1 of Desulfobacteraceae bacterium. The sequence goes on from SLGU01000255.1 coordinate 1,593, forward strand.
TTGAACTCGAGGAAAAGTGCGTCGAGCCGGCTTATGGCCTGATCCTTGTAGCCGCCTATCGTTTCGATCAATTGCGGGAGGTCGGTCTGGGAAAAGGCGTTTGCCCTGCTTAGCCTATAGGCTTGCGCAAAATTGTCCAGGGCCGTGCGCTGGAAGCCTTCCTGCATGGCCTTCTTGAGTTGCTCACGGTATTGTTTCAGATTTTTAGCTGTCTGCATATACGTTCTCCTTGCGAACCGGTGACGGTTGCGGGTTGTGCTATCTAACTGTCCATCAGAATCAGGATCTGAAGTTCCAGGGGGCCGTGCACGCCAAGCGTCAGAACCCTTTCAATGTCTGCGGTCCTGCTGGCGCCGGTAATAAATGCCAGGTAACCGGCGGCGGCAGAAAAAAAATCCTCCAGTTGATGCTCTATGTCGAAGCTGGTGGCATATATCCGGGACGCCGGCAGCAGCGCAACATGGATTTCGCTGATCATTGTTGCCAGGCGAAGATCCTCGGAGTCTGAATTCTGGACGATGCTCCCGGTTTCCGCCAAACCAAAGTCCGCAGTGCTGATCCCCAGGTCGATTCCCCCTAAATGGTCGTGAAGCCCTTGCGTTATAAGTGCAATATTGTTATCTGCGCAAAGCCCCTTGAGGATTGCCAGATTTTTATCGTCAAGGTCCGGGGCCGCAATTATTTTTTCCCAGCTCTTGAGCCCGCAAAGATCCTCTGCCTTGGCGGAAAGATTCAGGTTGCACCCTGAGGCAAGGACCTGGCAGGCCTGTTTTTTAGAACAGACGTTCACCGTGTGCGCCATGGCCTGCTCCATGTCTGAAACCTGCTTGACAATGGCGGATACAGCCTCTGCCTTTTGTGTGAATTGAACGATCAGGTCTGCCTGCTGCATATGTTCTCCGCTTTTTTATGTTTCCTGCTGCTGTTTCCCGCAAAGGCGCGCTCACAGCAGCAGGATCTCGTTATTTGCACTATCCGGTTTATTCAACCCGCTCAATTAGCATATAGAGCACTCAGAGGGTCATGGTATCCGAAACCATAGATCACGATCAATCCAATGAGGCCGATCATAACGAGATAGTAAACCGTTGGAATGATCGTGCGTCGTATGGTCAAACCTTCCATCCCCAGAAGCCCAACCGTGGCAGATGCGGCCACCACGTTATGGATGCAGATCATGTTGCCCGCCGCAGCGCCCACGGCCTGCAGGGCAACGATAAGCGAACCGGCGATCAAGAGCTCTTCTGCCACACCGTGCTGGAAAAGACTGAACATGAGATTGCTGACGGTGTTGCTGCCGGCAATAAAAGCGCCGAGGCCGCCAATGACACCGGCAAAGAAAGGCCATATCGCGCCAACGTTTACCGATACCCACTCAGCCATAACCAGCGGCATGCTTTGGAATCCGCTCATGTTGACGTCCGAGTTCAGGTAGATCCGGACCATGGGTATGGTGAAAATCAACACAAAGCCGGCTCCCAGGATAATAGCGCTCGACTCCTTGACAGCTGCGCTCATTTCACCGCGGTCCATTCGGTGGATGAAATAGGTAATGATAACTGTCAGAATCAGCATTGCAGCAGGCAGGTAGAGGGGCGTAGATGCGGCTGTAATCCCGGTTCCAAAGATATTCTCCCATCTGATGACAAATAATCTCAGCCAGTCGCCAAACGGGAGACCACGCAGGCGGGTCAGTACGAGAAAGACTGCCAGCAGTATATAGGGAATCCATGCCAGGACAAGGTTCATCGGTTTTTTGGGGACCAGGGATTCCATACTGATCTCCAGTTTCGAAACCCAGTTTTCCTCCCACTCTTCACGCGGGGGGAAGTCCCAGGTGTCCTTGGGGACCAGAAAGCCTTTGACGGCGAAAAACGACATGACGGCAAGTCCGATAAGGGCACCGATCATGGACGGGAACTCGGGTCCGAGAAAAACGCCGGTCAATGCATAGGGAATGACGAAAACAAGCCCGCCCATAAGGGTAAACGGAAGAATGGAGAGGCCTTCGGTCCAGGACTTGTTCCTGCCGAAAAAACGGGTCATCATCATGACCATCAGCGTTGGTATAAGGACGCCGACCACGGCGTGTATGATTGCACTTTGCGCTGCGATCAGCTGTACGTATTGCTCAAAGGATATGCCGGTTTGAGCCAGCAGCTCTTCCAGTCCGGTTCCTTCCAGGCCGCCCGTGACGCCGACAATGATAGGGGTGCCGACCGCACCAAAGGTGACCGGCGTGCTCTGGATCATCATGCCGATCATGACTGCGGCCAGGGCCGGGAATCCCAATGCGACCATGAGTGGTGCGCAAACCGCCGCCGGTGTGCCGAAACCGGATGAACCCTCGATAAAACTGCCGAAGAGCCAGGCGATCAGGACGACCTGGATGCGCCTGTCCGGGCTGATATTGGCAATGCCGCTTCGGATGGATGCGATGCCGCCGGAATGCTTGAGGGTGTTAAGGAGTAAAATGGCGCCGAAAACAATGAGCAGAAGGTCGGCGGTCAAAAACAATCCCTGAATCGTGGACGCGATGACGTGCACCACTGAGACCTGCCAGAAAGCGAGGGCAATGGCGACGGCCA
>SLGU01000031.1 GCA_007136525.1 Desulfobacteraceae bacterium
AAATTCAAACCCAGGTCAAGGGGGGCATGGAAAAGCAGCAGCGGGAGTACTACCTGCGCCAGCAGCTCAAGGCCATCCAGGAAGAACTCGGTGAAATCGATGAGACCAAGGGCGAAATCGATGAGTACCGGGCGAAAATCGAGGAGAAGAGCCCGCCGGAGGAAGCCAGAAAAGAAGCGGAGCGGGAGCTCAAGCGTTTGTCGCGGATGCACCCGTCGTCGGCCGAGTATTCCGTGGCGCTCACTTATCTCGACTGGATCGTGTCCCTCCCCTGGAATGAAACCACCCCGGACCGCATCGACCTGGCTGCTGCCGAAAAAATACTGGATACGGACCACTATGGGCTGGAAAAAGCCAAAAAACGGATTCTGGAATACCTGGCCGTACTCAAGCTCAACCCGGACATCAAGGGGCCGATCCTCTGCTTTGTCGGCCCTCCGGGCACCGGCAAAACATCCCTGGGCAACTCCATTGCAAGGGCTCTGGGGCGCAAATTTCACAGGATCGCCCTAGGCGGCATCCGGGACGAGGCCGAAATACGCGGGCATCGCCGCACCTACGTGGGTGCGCTGCCGGGGCGAATCATCCAGGGAATCCGGCGGGTCGGCACAAAAAACCCCGTTTTCATGCTCGACGAAATCGACAAAGTGGGTGCGGACTTCCGGGGCGACCCGTCTTCTGCCCTCCTGGAAGTGCTCGACCCCGAGCAGAATTATTCATTTGCGGACCATTACCTCGATGTACCCTTCGACCTGTCGCGGGTCATGTTCATCACCACGGCAAACATGCTCGACACCATACCCCCGGCGCTCCTGGACCGGATGGAGGTTCTGCGGCTTTCCGGCTACACCGAAGCGGAAAAAATCAAGATCGCCACCCGCTACCTGGTGCCGCGGCAGAGAAGTGCCAACGGCCTGAAGGCGGACCATATCAAGATCAGCGCCGGCGCCTTGAGAAAGGTCATCTCCGGCTACACCCAGGAAGCGGGGCTGCGGAACCTGGAGCGCGAAATCGCCAATATCTGCAGGGGGGTAGCGAGCAAAATCGCGAAAGGGGAGGCATCCTTGGTCAACGTAGGAATAAACGACATCAAGGAATACCTGGGGCCGATCCGCTTCAGTTTTGATGAAATCAAAAAACGGGTCGCCACGCCGGGGGTCGTCATGGGACTGGCCTGGACCCAGGCGGGCGGCGCTATACTCTTTATCGAGGCCACCGCCATGAAGGGCAAGGGGAACCTCACACTTACCGGGCAACTGGGCGACGTCATGAAAGAATCGGCCAACGCAGCCTTAAGCTATATCCGCTCCAACGCAAAGCTGCTCAAAATAGCGGAAAACTATTTCGAAACCCATGATATCCACGTCCATGTGCCGGCAGGCGCGGTCCCCAAGGACGGCCCCTCGGCGGGGGTCACCCTGCTCACCGCCATCGCGTCCCTGCTCTCGGACCGGCCCGCATCAAAGGACCTCGCCATGACCGGGGAAATCACCTTGCGCGGGCAGGTCATGCCTATCGGCGGGGTGAAGGAAAAGGTGCTGGCAGCCCACCGGGCAGGCATCAAGACCATTATCATGCCGAAACTCAACGAAAAGGACATGGAAGAAGTGCCGGAAAAGGTACGGGGGCAAATCGAATTTCATTTTGTGGACAAAATGCGGGATGTCCTGAAAATCGCACTGGGCATCTGAGCGGAACAAGGATGAAAAACGTGTTAAGGATTAAAAAACCGCCCATATGGCTCCTTCTTTTCCTGTTGCTGACGGTGTGGGCCTGCCGACCCCATGCCCCAGACCCTGACCCTGCCCATCCGCCCGGGTCGCTGCCGAAACCGTCCACCCAGATGCCTTACGAGGTATTCGGCAGGCAGTATGTTCCCGTTGATTCAGCCGAGGGCTTTACCGAACGGGGTATCGCCTCCTGGTACGGGCACCCGTTTCACGGCAGGGCCACTTCCAGCGGCGAAACTTACAACATGCACGCCAAAACAGCCGCGCACCCGACGCTCCCCATGGGCACCTTTCTTTTGGTTCAAAACCTCGAAAACGGCCGGGAAATCATTGTTCGTATCAATGACCGGGGTCCGTTCGCCAAGGACCGCATCATCGACCTGTCCCATCGGTCGGCCCAAAAGATCGGCATGATCCAAAACGGCACGGCCCTGGTTCAAATCACCTTTCTTGACCCGGACTCCCCGGATATCCGCGAAAAATTGACGACGGCGCATCCCGACTATTTTACAGGCGACTTTACGCTCCAGGTCGGGGCCTATGCAGACAGAAGCCGGGCCGAAGCCCTGCGGGACCAGTTGCAGGAACTGAGCAAGGACGTATTTATCACTTCCGCCTCGGTAGGCGGGCAACCGGTCTACCGGGTCCGGATCGGCCGTTTTTCCTCCCTGGAAGCGGCCGAACAGGCCAGAAGCCTGTTGGTTCGGAACGGCTATGAAAACGTCTTTACCGTAAGCGCGGATAAATAATGGCATCCAGACTGCACTGGCAGGCCGGCCATGATCGTTCTTGAAGGCCGCCTAGAAAGCATCACTTTCCGGAACGAATCCACCCGTTACACGGTGGCGCGCTTCCATACCGGCTCGGCTGCCGGGTTGGTCACGGTGGTCGGTTTTATAGACCATCCGTCTGCCGGCCAGATCCTCAGGCTTACCGGAAAATGGGTCACCCACCCCCGCTACGGCCAGCAATTTGATATCGCCGCTGCCGAGGTAACGATCCCCGAAACCGTCGAGGGCATGCGCGAATACCTCAGATCCGGCATCATCCGGGGTATCGGGCCGGCCACGGTCAACCGGATCATCGGCCATTTCGGCGAAGAAACATTCCATGTACTCAACCACGCACCGGAAAGGCTCACCGAGGTGGCGGGCATCGGCCGAACCCGGGCCCGGTCCATTGCTTTACAGTGGCGCGAGCACCATTCGGTCTCCGAAATCATGAACCTCTTGCAAGGGCACGGCATCAAGGGCGCTTACGGCCCTGAAATCTATACCATCTACGGATCCCGGGCCATGGATATTCTGACGAAAAACCCCTACCGCCTGGCCGACGACATGGCCGGAAAGGGGTTTTTCATTGCCGACACCCTCGCCAGGCGGACAGGGGCCGCTTCGTCCGGGCCGGACCGGGTCCGCGCCTGCATCGACCACATACTGCGGGAGGAAGCATCGGCCGGGCACGTCTTCCTGTTTTTGGACCGGCTCGTCGAAAAAATGCGCCGCCTGTTTGAAATCGAGCCGGACAGCACCGCCGAGGCCGTTGAACTGGCGGCAGAAGATGAAAGTATCATCGTCGAGGATATCCCGAACCCCGAAGCCGGCCCGGAAGACATAACCGAAGATATTAAAGCGGTTTTTTCACGCGGGCTCCACAACGCTGAAACACGTATCGCACAGCGCATTGCCGCGATGCAGGGCATTCCCATGGAACCCCTTCCCCTTGAAAAAACCGGCCTCCTGGACATGGTCGAAAACCGTTTTCTGCTATGTTTGTCCCAAGAGCAGCGCCGGGCAATTGACACCGTGCTCTCATGCCGCGTATCGGTGATCACCGGGGGACCCGGCACAGGAAAGACAACCCTTATCAAGTCCATAGCCGCGGGCTTCTCCCACATGGGACTGCGCGTATGCCTTGCGGCCCCGACCGGACGGGCGGCCAGGCGCATATCGGAATTAACCCTGAGGCCGGCCCATACCATCCACAAGCTGCTGGGGTATCATTTTGAGACGCAGACCTTTGAAAAAAGCGCAGACGACCCCATTGAGGCCGACGTTTTGATTGTAGACGAGGCCTCCATGATCGACACCCAGCTCATGCACCACCTTGTCTGCGCAACCCGGCTGACCACCCGGCTGATTCTGGTGGGCGACATGTTCCAGCTGCCGCCGGTCGGGCCGGGCAATGTTCTGGGAGACATCATCGCATCGGATACGGTGCCCGTCTGTTATTTGAATGAAATCTTCCGCCAGGCCGGAGAAAGCCCCATCGCAAGCGGTGCCCACATGATACGGGACGGAATATGCCCGGAAATTCCGGACTTTAAGCAAAACGGGGGGGCGCCTGCCGAATTTTCTTTTATCGAGGCCGATACCCCCGAAAAGATTTCCCGCGAAATTGTCAGGCTGTGCACA
>SLGU01000175.1 GCA_007136525.1 Desulfobacteraceae bacterium
AAACAGGGAGGAATTGATCATGGAGGCCGTGGATTCGGTGGAACCGGAAGAAGGCGGGTTCAGGCTCGTCAATATTTTCGGGGAGCAGAAATTTGTCCGCGCCGCCATTCATTCCCTTTCCCTGGTGGACCACAAAGTCTATTTCAAAAAGGCAGCCGGTTCCTGACGCGGACCCGACACGGCGTGTCGGCGCCAATGCGTCGGGATAAAGACGGTTTCGGTCAGGCGCAATTCGATGAAAGTTATCATTGCCAAAACCGCGGGCTTCTGCATGGGCGTCCGCCGAGCGGTCGAAATGGCCTTTGACGCGGCAAATGCCACGTCCGGGCCTATATCCACCTACGGTCCGCTGATACACAATCCGCAGGTGCTTTCCCTGCTGGAGGAAAAGGGCATTTTTGTGCTCAGGGAAATCCCGGAGCGCGGGGAAGGCATTGTCATTATCCGGGCCCATGGCATCCCCCCGGGAGACCGGCAGAAATTGGATGAAGCCGGTTTTGAAGTCATCGATGCAACCTGCCCCCGGGTGATAAGGGTTCAATCCATTATATCCAGACATGCCCGCCAGGGCTATGCGTCCATTATTGTTGGTGACCGGGAACATCCGGAAGTAATCGGACTGCTCGGTTATGCCGCTGAAAATGGCTATGTCGTCGACAGCCTGGATTCACTTTCGCAGCTTCCTGATTTTGAAAAAGCCATCATTGTGACCCAGACGACCCAGAATTCGGCGTTTTTTGAAAATGTTCGCCGTTGGACCGGGAAGCATCACCCCGGCTACAAGGTTTTTAATACGATTTGCGACTCGACGGAAAAGCGCCAGGCTGAAATAAAGGCTCTTGCAGCAGGCGTTGATGCGGTGATCGTGGTCGGCGGGTATAACAGCGGCAATACCCGCCGCCTTTCAGAAATCGCATCGGAGACGGGAAAGACGGCCCTGCATGTTGAAACCGCAGCGGACATTGACATCGAAGCCCTTGCCGGAACCCGCCACATCGGCATTACTGCGGGTGCATCAACGCCCAACTGGATTATCAAGCAGGTTTACCAGGACCTTGAAGCCCGCATTTGCGAAAGCAATCATCCGCTTTACCGGGGTCTTTTCCTGCTGATGCGCTTTCTGGTTAATTCCAACATCTACCTTGCAGCCGGTGGGGGGTGCCTGGCATTTGCAGGAACATGGCTCCAAGGGCTTCCGATTCACGCTGCGCCGATACTGGTGGCCGCATTTTACATCCTTGCCATGCACACGGTCAACCAGATGCTGGAGCGCCAGTCCGACCGGTTCAATGATCCATACCGGGCCGATTTTTACCAGAAAAACCGTAATGCCCTTTCCGCACTGGCTGTTTTTGCGGGGATCGGGGCGCTGGCGACCGCCTGGTTCATGGGGCCGCTTTTTTTTCTCATGGTGGCTTGTATGACACTGCTGGGCTTTTTGTACAATATCGATTACGTGACGAAAAAAAGTAGAAAGGCCGTCCGGTCCGGCCTTAAGGCCATCCCCGGGTCCAAAACCATTCTTACGGCCCTTGGATGGGGTTTGGCAACAGCCCTGCTCCCGGTGCTCTACATAGAAGGGCACGTAACCCCGGCAGGTGTTATCGTGTTTGCCTGGGCATGCGCGATGGTCCTGGTCCGTACGGCATACTTCGACATCCTGGACATGCAGGGCAGCCGGATCATGGGCAGGGGTACGATTCCCATCCTGCTGGGTGAAAAGAAAACACTCATGCTGTTGAAGGGCATCCTTGTGGCAATGGTTGCGGCACTGCCGCTGGGGGCTGCCATGGGCGCCATTCCTCCGGAAGGGATGCTGTTGGTATTATGCCCGGCGCTGATGTTCCGGTTTCTTCAGGCCTACGAGCAGAAGATGATTTTTTCCTTAATGCAGCGGGGTTTTGTGATGGAGACCTTTTTCATCCTTTCGGGCGTTCTGGCGCTGATCGGCATCCTTGTTTTTTAAAAGCCGTTTCAAAACGCCATCTGCGGACTGATGGCTGCCTTGTTGGCCGCTCAAAAATATCCCCTTTTTTTGAATATGCGCCGTTTTTTCATCGGCCTGCGCCTTGCCTTTGGTATGGGTGAGGCTTTGAAACAGCTTTTTTGCATTAAATCCGGGGTTCGGTATTGTTTGCCAGGCGAATGATGTTTTCCCGGTGGCCCACGATGATGAAGACAAAAATAATCAGCCCGGCCGCTGCATATAACAGGTTTTTTTCAATAAAAAAAACAGCTGCCGGCAGTGTAGCCGCCGCTGCCAGGGAGCCGACGGATACGCGTCTTGAAAGGGCGGCTGCCGCCAGAAACATGACAAGTGCCGCCAGAAAGGCAACCGGCGACAGAACGAGGAAGCTGCCCCCGGCAGTGGCAACCCCCTTTCCGCCGGTCCTGAATCCCAGGTACAGCGGGTAAAGGTGTCCCCAGAACGCGCCAAGGGCCGCAAGGCACAACACCGCATGCGCGGCAAGCCCGTTTCTGCCGAATATAAGGATGCCGATAATGACGGGGATCGCCCCTTTGGCCATGTCCAGCAGAAGGGTCGCAAGGCCGAGGCGCCATCCCCCGACCCGCCTTGCATTGGTGGCGCCGATGTTGCCGCTGCCGACAGTCCTGAGATCGGTGGAATAAAAGATTTTTGACAGCACCAGCCCGAATGGGATGCTGCCCAACAGGTATGCACCGGATGCCAGGGCGGCCGGAATAAAGATGTCGATTGCCATTGCAGTACCTTTTACGGTTGAATCCACTGATTGGCCTATTGTGCCACAACTGCAGCAAAAAGCAATGTCCTGGTGTATAAATGTGATCTTCCGGCGCCCGGAAACCAGAAATATTTGGCGAATGCGCCCTATTGGTTGTAAGTTTCAGGTATTCGGATATATCGGTGGCCGGTCGGGAAATGGGGCGCCGCAAAGAACACAGTTAGGGGGGGCGTATGCATTCATGGGATAATGAGCCAAATGATGCCCGGGACGGGGAAGACGGGTTTGCCGCACCGGTTGAAATTCCTATTACCGATGAACTGGATCTTCATACCTTCCGGCCGGCGGAAGTGAAGCCGCTGCTCAATGATTATTTTGAAGCATGCCTTGAAAAGGAAATTTACAGTGTGCGCATTATCCATGGCAAAGGCAAAGGCATACTGAAAAAACGGGTTCAGTCCATCCTTGCCGATCACCGGTTGGTCGGGCACTATTCCGAGGCACCCCCTGAAGCGGGCGGTTGGGGTGCAACCCGGGTGTGGCTGAAAAAAAGCGCCGATTGATCGAAGGCCATGACGAAACGCAATACGATAATATTTGCAACCCTGTTTTTTGCCATTTTTGCAACGGTCACGGGAGTGGGCATCGTTGTACCCCTGCTGCCGGTGTATGCGCAAACTTTAGGCGCCGGCGGTTTTTTTATCGGGCTGATTTTCGGGGGCTTTTCGCTTACCCGGTCTGTTTTCCTCCCGGTGTTCGGAAGGCTTTCCGATATTTACGGCCGGAAGCCGTTTCTTGTTGCCGGCCTGTTCAGCTATTTTTTGATCTCGCTGTTTTTTATCCTGGCACACCATGTCTACACACTCATTGTCGTACGCCTCGTTCAGGGCGTTGCCTCGGCCATGATCATGCCGGTGGCGCAAGCCTACGTGGGGGAAATTACGCCAAGAGGCAAAGAGGGCTTGACCATGGGCATTTTCAATATGTCCGTTTTTCTCGGGTTGAGCATCGGTCCTCTTCTAGGCGGCGTTATCCAGGACCAATTCGGTCTGAACGTCGCTTTTGGAAGCATGGCGGCCATGGCCTTTATCGCCTTTTGCCTTTCCCTTTTCATGCTGCCGCCGGCATCGTCTGAAAAAATCGCTTCTCTTGGGCGCAATCCGGGCCGCTGGGCCATGATTTTTTCGGACCCGGTGATCATCAGCATGGTCTTGTTCCGGTTTTTATATACGGCATGTATCGGCGTGGTCTGGGGATTTTTGCCGGTATACGGCAGTGTTGAATTTGCGCTTTCAAGTTCCGCCATCGGCTTCCTGATCATGCTCGGGGTCAGCGTGAGCGGGTTGATGCACATCCCCATGGGGTTTTTGTCGGATCATTGGAGCAAGAGGAAAATGGTCATGACCGGCGGGGTCGTGGTGGCCGTATCCATGATCATGATGGGAAACGCTGACGGGTTTCGGGCCTTGTTTATAGCCAGCATGATTTTCGGCGTGGGCGGCGGTATATCCATGCCGGCGGTCATGGCGCTGGCCGTGATCCGTGGAAACCGGAACGAGGCCATGGGGACGGTCATGGCGCTGATTACCATCGGGCACAGCATGGGCATGCTGGTCGGGTCCGTGTTTGCAGGCATCATCATGGACCTGGTGGGCCTCGAGATTGCCTTTTTCCTGGGCGGTGTCCTGATGGCAGCCGGTGTCGTCCAGTTTTATGCAGGCACCCGCCATTTGAAGTTTGTTTAGAGGGTTTATATGGATTTCCATCGGGGAAAGTGTGTGGCTGTTATTACCGGGGATTTTGTCGGCTTTTCGGGTCTGGACCGGTCTGTACGTAGCCGTATGCCGCAGGTGATCGTCGATGCCGGCCGATCAGTCAACAAGGCTTTCGGACCGATCATGTATGGTGACGTGGACGTTTTCCGGGGGGACGGCTGGCAGACATTGATTGTCGATCCGCGCTCAGCATTGCGGGCGGCCCTGTTTTTTCGCGCCTATATCATCGGTGTTTCGGAAGACCTGCGCGTTGATACGCGGATGGCGATCGGGATCGGGCCGGTGGATTATGTGCCGCCTGAAAAGATTGCGGCCGGTGACGGTGCGGCGTACCGGGTCTCGGGAAAACTTCTTGGGAAAATGGGGTCGGCGCGCGCCGGTCGCATACGCTGCGCTTTTGCAGGCGGATCGGAAACGGGCAGTGCCTTTGTGAACGGCCTTCCGGACGGAGACCTGATCGATGCCGTGGCCCGGCTTGCGGGTGCAATCGGCGACAATTGGCGCAGCCGCCGGGCGCTGGCCGTAAAAGGGGCATTGAAAGGATGGTCCCATGACCGGATTGCCCGGCACTGGCCCGGGCAAATCAGCCGGCAGGCCGTGGGGAAACACCTTCAAAAAGCCGGCTGGCATGCCATTGCACACGCCCTGGAAGTTTTTGAGCGGAAAATGCAGAACCCACTGCCCGGTTAAGCGCCCCTGAAGGGGCTATGCGCTTGCGTTTTTTCGGCTGATGGGTGTCATAACAATGCGTATACCCAGGAAATTACCTTTAAAATCCTGGTTTACGCTTCCCCTGTATGTGCAGCGCAGCTCGCTGGGGAAGTTGCTCCAGCTGCCCCCCCGGATAACCCGCCGGGCGGATTCTCTGCCATTGAACGGGTTGGCGGTTTCATGATGGCGGTAAGCGTCTTCATGGTAATAATCGGCGCACCATTCATAAACATTGCCGCTCATATCATACAACCCGAGGTTGTTAGGCGCCAGCTTGCCGACGGGTTGCGTGGTCATGCCGCTGTTGGCCGAAAACCATGCGATTTCCTCCGGGGATTTTCCCCCGGGAAATTTTTCGGGTTTTCCGCCGCTTCGGGCGGCGTACTCCCATTCCGCCTCCGTGGGCAGCCGGAAGTGATAACGATTGTTGTTGATGGCAGCCAGTTTGAGGGTGAAATCCCTGGCATCATTCCAGGAAACCTGCTCAACCGGGTAGTCTCCTCCCATCTTAAACCAGGAGGGATTGCTGCCCCTTACTTTCTGCCAGAAGGAATTGATCATGACCTGTTTCCATTGGTCCTGGGTTACAGGCTGTATACCGAGCCAGAAGCCTTCGATATGCACCTCGTGCACCGGCAGTTCATCCTTTCCCCCCTCCCCGTCCCAGCTTCCGCAACCCATTTGGAAAATTCCTGCGGGGATCCATTTGAATGATATTCCGATAACCGGTTCTTCCCATGTGTCTCCGGGCTGGTGAGAGGATCTTGTTTTTTGACGGGCCGGCTTGTTTTGGGCGCCCGGCTGCGGGTCAGGCGGCTGGGAATCGATTGCGTCCGGTTTTTCATTCGCTTGCGGGCTTGATGGAGCGTCGGGTTTCCTGTCCGTTTTTCTCCGGAACAGGTTTTTTCCCGTGTCCGGGTTCACTTCAGCCAGTGATTGTAATATTTCATTGAAGTCACCGGGGCGGTCTTCCGGATGTATGGCAAGGCACCGCCGGATCAGGGAACGGATCTTAACGGGAATATCCGGCCGGGGAAAATTGATCCCGTTTTCTTTCATCTGGCGCAGGCGCTCCGAAAAGTTTCGTTTCTCATAGGGCAGAGATCCGGTCCAGATAAAATAGGAAACAAAGCCGTATGAAAAAACAAGGCTGGTAACGCCGCCTGCGGCGCTGTGGGTGATCAGTTCGGGGGCCGACCAGTTCGGCGTGAATTGTGCACTCGTAGATGCGGACATGCTGCTGATTCTTTCAATGCCGCCCATGTCGCCGACAACCAGTTTGTTGTTCTGCGTGATCAAAAGGTTGGACGGTTTCAGGTCTTTTACGATAAAAGCATCCTCCGAGCGATCGGTCAGATTTTTCAGTATATTTGCGAGTTCGCTCATCAGTCCTGTGGCCTCATCCGTCGAGACCGGGTAATGATCCAGAATGCGATCGAGCAGGTTAGAGGGGCAGTATTCCATGAGTATGACCAGGTATGCCTTGGCCTGCTGTTTGGAAATCTGTTTATCAACCAGGTGAAAATCGTAAATCTCAACGATGTATTCACCCTTAATGCGCTGGTAGTATTCCTGTATTGCGTAGAAATCATGGGATATTTTCGAGTCCAGGGCTTTTTTGCTCCGGTTGGAGACAGAGCGCTCCACCATGATCGGCACGATCTTGACCGCCCTCATTTTCAGGTTGTCCTTGACCAGGTAAACCGATCCGTAGACCCCGGATCCGATTTTTCGGACCACGTCATAGGTAGGCAGGCAGTTCTTGATGATTTTTTCCATCAGGGTCGTTTCGCTGTCCGGGCTATGGACGGTATAGGCGCGGCAATCAGCGGATTTCCGCAATAATGAAGCTCGTGTTATCCCGCAGTGATGTCTGCTTCAGGGCGTTGTAGAGATTTGTGCCGTTGTCCACGGGATTCGGCATGAGCAGTTCATGGATGGTGCTTTCACTGACCGTATCGGTCAGACCGTCGGAACATATAAGGTAGTAGGACGGCTTTTCCAGGCTTGCTTCGTAATAATGCACTTTTTCAATATTCCAGACGTGTTCAAAAGCGGGCCCGATTCCCAGTTCAATGACATTCCGCAGCGGATGCCCGTTTATGCTTTGCATATTGATCATTGAGTTGTCGATCATCTCCTGGACCAGCGAGTGGTCATGAGAAATATAATCGATGCGGTCATCTGTCAAACGGTAAATACGACTGTCCCCGGCATTGAATACAATGGCCTTCCCCTCGCCTGCAAGCAGTCCCGCAACGGTCGTACCGCTGTTTACGGGCAAATGCAGCAGTGCCTCCTCTTGAATGGCTGCCAGGGCATCCAGTACATAGGGAATGGATATGCTGCCCCATCTTATCCGGGCCAGCTTTTCGCAAACGAAGATGCTGGCCGTTTCGCCGGAATCATGCCCTCCCATGCCGTCGCACACTGCCAGGAGGATATTGCCGGACAAGGCGCCATTCTTTCTTGTGAGGAGATCCGCCTGGAAAACAGATTTCCCGTCCGTAATGGCATCTTCCTGCGTATTGCGGGGGCCAATTAACATGGCGCTGAATGTTCGGCACTCCATCGTTCCGGTTTCCTTATTTTTTTCTGTTTGTCTTCGTTTTTTGAACAACTCATATTGACAAAATCGCCCTTAATATTCAACCGGGAAAATGATATTTGACGGCTTTTGTTCCGGTTTCATGAAAAAAGGGTCAGCTGGATCTGCTTTGCTTTGGGTCGAAACGATTCATCCGGGGCGGATTCTTGTATCATGTCCGATATTTCGGAAATGAAAGGAGAGGGGGTTCGGTTTTCCGTTTTTCCATAAATGCTTCTGTTTTCTGCCATGCTCAAAAAGAGAATATTTTCCGCACGGGTCAGCGCAACGTAAAACAGCCTTCGTTCTTCCGCTATATCTTCTATCCGGCCCGGGTATCGAAACGGTATGAGGCCGTCTTCGCATCCTGTTATGAAAACAACCGGAAATTCAAGTCCCTTGGCGGTATGCAGGGTCATCAGGGACACTTTCTCCGCCCGGGGTGATGTAAAATCGGGGTCTGTCTGAAGCGCAATGTTTTCCAGGCATTCCACCATATTCCGGCCGCATTCACGCGCGGTCTGCCTGAGGTATGAAAGCGCATCGTCATGCTTCGGGCCTGATTTGAGAACGCCGGGGAACAGGGCTTCGATAATGCGGTCGAGTTTGCCTGCAGCAGGAAGCCCCCCGGTTTCCAAAGATAATTCCGCCATACGCGACAAAATGGCCTCCAGCCGGATACGGCCATCGGGGCTTATTCCCGCAATTTCCGTGCGGTGCGCTTCGGCAAGCATGCCGTTGACCATATAGCCGTTTGTGTATCCCCATGACATGAGGGCGGCCAGGTCTTTGGCGTCAAAATCAGGGGCCATCCATTTCATGAGCCGGGCGATATCCGGATACGATCCGCAGCCCTCCATTACTTTCATTGCGCTGATGATCTCCTTGATTCCCGGAAGCCCCATGAAATTCAACTTGTCCGCTCTCCGGCAGGGAATACCGGCATTGTTGAAAATCTCTTCGATGATATCGCCCTGGGACCGGGTCCGGTAAAGGACGGCAAAATCGGCAAATGATGCCCCTATGGCATGTCGCGCGGTGTTTTCGGAAAAATCGTGATAGGAGAATCCCAGGCCCCCGATCATCTGTTCGATCATTTTCCCGATCAGCACGGCTTCGTGCGCCTCTGTTTTCGCTTTAAGAAGATTGAGGTGGTTTTCCTCCGGCCACCGTTGCCTGTCTTTCGCGCATGCAAACAGGCGCACGCGCCCGGAATCAATGCTGAAAGGGGAGATGACGCGGTCGGCGGCTTTTAATATCGTCTCCGTGGACCGATAGTTCCGATCCAGGCGTATGACGGTGGCTGTGGGATAATCGTCAATGAAACGTTGGAAAAAAGCGGCATCAGAGCCTGCAAAGCCGTATATGGACTGGTCCGGGTCACCGATCACGCATATCCGCCCGTTATCGGGCACAAGCAGGCGCACGAGGCAGTATTGGGCATAATTCAGATCCTGGTATTCATCGATGAACACATGGGAAAACCGTTTCCGGTAGCGCTGCTGAACGCGTGGTGAAGCCCGCAGGTGCATCACGGTTCTTGAAACCAGGTCGTCGTAGTCATATTGGTTTGCCGCGGCAAGCAGATCCCGGTATGCGTGGTAGACAGCCTGCAAGGTTTTGGGATCGAGCCCGTCGGTTATCCCATCAAGCGCGTCATCGGGGATCAGCAGCTTTTGTTTCGCCAGTGAAATTCCCCGGACAAAGGCGTCCACTTTTTTTTCCGGTGCGGCGCCAATGCCGGCCTGCCGGATGGCCTCCGCGATCAGGTCGCGCCGGTCCATATCGTCTGCGACTGAGTAATCATGGGTGCCTTCGATATCTTTAAGCATAGAAAGGCACAGGGCATGAAACGTGCTTACAACCGGCAGGCTTGTATTTTCACTGGTCATCGTTTTCAGCCGCCCGGCCATTTCCCGGGCCGCCTTGTTGGTAAACGTCACGGCAAGTATATTGTCGGCGGAAGCAGAATGGTTCGCCAGCAGGTATGCGATCCGGCATGTCAGGGTCCGGGTCTTTCCGGTTCCGGGGCCGGCGACGATAATCATCGGGCCGCCGGGATGCATGACGGCATTTTTCTGGGCATCGTTTAAAGCTTCCAGGATGGCGCCAAACCCGGCCGATGAATTGTTTCCCTCCCCGTTCGCATGTTTGAAGAGGCTTCCGGTTTCCGGTTTATTTTCGTGGATCACGGCATCGCCGGCCTTTAGCACGCAGGTTGCTGCAGGCCGCGCATCCGCTTCAGGTGCAAAAAAAAAGCGCCGTTGCCCGAGAAGGTGGTCGCGTTCGTCCGGTGTAAACACGGTGACCCGGCCGTACTCGCCGTCATAACCGGCCTTCAGGTGGACCCGGCCTTCCCGCATCCTCGATACGGCTTCGTCGAGAAGCATAATACCGGTATCGGCCAGGGCGTCTTTCGTTGCATATAGCAGGATGTCGAGCTCCGGTCCGAGCAGTTGAACCGATTTTTCGTATGCGGCTGCCACCTTTTTGGTTTTGGGCCCGACGCCGAGCAATTCGGATAAAATTTCAGAAAGGGGGATCAGGCTGTAAAAAGGATGGGTCAGCGCCGGTTTTTCACCTTCGTTCCGCCCGGCAAGGGCTTCGACCCGGTGCAGCACCCCCAGCGTCAGTTCATGGCCGCAAACGGGGCATATGGTGCTTTTCGCCAGGGTCTGGCGGGGATGCATGTTGATGTTGCATTTGCGGTGGCCGTCCTGGTGATATTTGCCCTCCTCGGGGAAAAATTCGACGGTCCCTTTGAATTTTTCGGGATCCCCGGTTTTCATGGCCTGATACATGGCTTCATAGGAAAGTTCCGTATTGAACAGGTTGGCTTCCCGGCCGAGGTTGGCCGGGGAGTGGGCGTCGGAATTGGAAACCAGGGTAATGCCGTCAAGGTCGACAACCCGCCAGTTCATGGGCGGGTCCGATGAAAGGCCGGTTTCCACCGCAAAAATATGTGCTGAAAGGTCCTCGAAGCATTCCTTTATGCTGTCAAAACCCGATTTGGAGCCGTACAGGGAAAACCATGGGGTCCAGATGTGGGCGGGAATCAGAAAGGCGTCGGGCGCGGTTTCCAGGGCGATTTCAAGGAGATTTCTTGAATCCAGTCCCAGAATGGGGCGTCCGTCGGATTTCAGGTTTCCGATAGTGGAAAGCTTCGCATTGAATTTCTCCACGTCGGGAAAACCGGAAAAGAATACAAGGTGGTGGAGTTTCCGGGTAGCCCCGTTTTTTTTGTAAATATTACTGATCTCGGCGCTCAGCATAAACCGGACGGGGCGCCTGACAGGGAGACGGAGTTGCTTTTCACATGCATTTTCAAGTTCGGCGTTCAGCTTGAACAGGCCGGGTTCGGCCGGTTCCAGCTTTTCTGCGAGTTCTGCAAGCCACCCGGGATGTGTGAAGTCGCCGGTCCCGACAACGGTGATGCCCTTTTTTCTGGCCGCCATATAGATGTTTTCGGGATCCAGGTTTCTGGCGGTGGCCCGTGAAAAACGGGAGTGTATATGGAGATCGGCGATAAATGTCATTGTCGGTTGAATCGGTCTATATAAGGGCCGGGGGAGTTGCCGGTCCTGAAAAAAAGCAGGAAGTTTTCCGGCGTCCCGATGGGCGATTTTTATGAAATTATATTTGGCGGCTTCGTAAAAGCCCTATATCTGCGTTGCGAACAATTTTTGAAGAATCTCACGTACGGCTAAGTACTCTCAATTCTTCAAAAATTGCTTGCGCCTTGATCTTGACCTTTTACAAAGCCGTCTAAAAACGACTTTTTATGGGTTCATCATTTTTTATAGTGTGTAAATTAGCATAAACCCCGCATAGAGTAAATCAATAATACCGGCTGTGAAAAGGCCCGGAAACGGATGCGTTCCGCAGGCAAAAGGGGTTCCTGTGAATAAAGGAAACTTCTTTAATATGGGTCGTCGCGTGTGGAAGGCACCATTATTGCCGACGACCGGAAAATGTAAGCCGCTCCGAATCCGCCCATGAAGACATGCCGTGTTTCCAGAAGCGGGCTGTCGGTGAAGGCGGCACCGGACAGGTTGTCGTAGCGGAGAAACAAACCCGTCCAGATGTTTTTGAAGCGGCGGCTTGCCGTGAGCATCAGGGATATGCCGCTGTATCCCCCACCGGCCTTGTAGCGCTCCCTGAATGCCGTGGCATACCGATCGGGTACATCGTAGTAAAAGCCGTGATAATCCCTGTCGGCAAACAACAATCCGATGGACGCGCCGGCATTCCAGCCGTGAACCATCTCCTTTATGTCTAACCCCAGATGCGGGTGTGTTTTCCATCCGGCATGGTCGATGGTCCTGAAATCAGATGTCAGGGCCGCACGTATCGGGAGCCGTATTCGCAGCATGGCATCGTTGGTTTGGTGAACAATGATATTGATGGAAGGCCCGAACTCCACCACTGGGTCAAGATCCGGCATGCCCTGCCGGGGCCCTTCTTCATCCGTTGCAGCGGGAATGGCGCCGTCGCCGCTGAAATCAAGACCGATGCGCTCACTGTCATACAGCAGCCCGCGAAGGCCGTCCCGGTCAATGCGCAGAAACGACCCCCGGTAATCGATGTAGGGCATTGGAATCGGATAAAACGCCTGGTTTTTTGATCCACGGTAGGATGGCATGGTAATCGGGGCGGCTCCCAGCCCGATTTCCCACAGGGGGCGTTTTTCCGCGCTTGCTATTCCTGTTCCGGGTAGCGGCGCCAAAAAGATAAACAAAGCCAAAAGGCTGTAAAAATAAGATTTCTGCAAAACATGATCCGGTCATTCAATGGATGAAAGGCCTTCCTGAAAAAGATTGTTGGGCCTTGTTTATCGATATGCGTGATATTTTATTATTCAAAGATACAATAATTATATCAATGCGCCAGCATTTTTGATAAAAGTGGTTTTTAAACCGCGTCCATTGACGGCGGCCATTAAATTTTTCTAACACGGGTATGGACCAATGCTTTTTGTAAGCCGCCGGATCGCGAATTTTATGAGTCTGTATTAATCTATGAATTCGCCTGAAACAGATCCCATTCGTGGTAAAATGCCAGAGATCGGGGAATCCCAGGGTCGGCTTCTGCCCCTTGAGCTGCGTGATGCAGCTCAGGTGGGGGATAAACTGGTTCTGGCCGTCAAGAACCTTTCTTTTTACCCCGACAATCATGCCATTGCCAGCCAGTCCGTCAAGGAAGCCTACGCAATGCTGGCATCTTTCGTCGATCAGTATGGCAGTTTTGTTGTCGGCGTTGAAAAAACCCACTTTCATTACCGGGGCAGAAACGTGTTCCGGAATAGCGAGCGCCACAGGGAACTGGCCTATAAATGCTACCGGGACGGCATTCAATTCCTCGCCTTTGCAGACAATATCCGTCATGATGACTACGAATCGTTTATAAAAATCGTCAGCCGCCGAAGCCTCCTGGAGGACAGCACGGAAGGCGATATCGTGACCGATCTGTGGGAGGCGCGCCTTGGGGGTGTAAAATATTCTATCAACGAAGAGCTGTTGGAAAAGGAAGCGTTGCTGGATCTGTCCAGTTTGTCGGTCAGTGGAAAAACACCCGAAAAACGAGCCCCCACAGCCGATGCCGCCATCAGGGAAGATGATAACGGCGTGATCGGGATCGATGAGAAGGTGGCGCGTC
The DNA here is from genome assembly GCA_007136525.1 of Desulfobacteraceae bacterium. Next base: position 13,434 of record SLGU01000175.1, read on the forward strand.
TCTGGGAACTTTCCCCGGAGGAACTGGCGGTCACCCGGCAGATGGTCAACGATGAAAATCAGCGGACCTTCGATCAGGATGTTTTTGACGTGTTCCTGGTAATCCTGGGAGAGCAGCGTAACCGGGAAGACTTTTCCAGCGTACTGACGGTGATCATCGAATGTTTCAAGCGGACCCTGTCCCGTTGCGAATTTTCCCTGGTGGATCGTTTCATGCTGAATTTCAACAATATTTATGAACGGTTCCGGGTTGGCAACCACTGGGCGCTTTCCCTGCTGGATGATTTTTTGATGATGGTTTCCAGCCCCCGTATACTGGGGTCACTGCCGGGGTGTTTAAACAAGCTCAGCGACCGGGATACGGATACGTTAAGAGATCTTGAATCGATGCTCAAGCGCCTGTCACCGGAAAGCATCGTCAGCATGGGGCCGATGACCCTGCGCATTTCATCGGCGACGATCAGAAATCATGTCAACCGTGCGATCATGCACCACGCATCAAAAGATTCCCGCCCACTGTATATGCTTGCCAAAAGCGATTATCCCGCCGTGGCCGGAAAAGCGATAATGATGCTGAGCCGTCTTGGCAAAACCGATCATATTCCGATTATTATGGAGTGCGCCGGCAGTGATGATGTTTTTCTCAGGCGGGCTTCCGTAAAAGCGCTTACCATGATAGAGCCTCCGCCCTACAAGCATATCCTGCCGTTTATTCTGGATGAGGACGCCACTGTTCAGGAAGCGGTTGGCCATTTCCTGGCTTTAAAATCCGATGGGGGGGCGGAAAACGCTATAATGGAATTTATCCGTACCCGGCAATTTTCTCCGGAGCACATAAATCAGGTTGCCATGCTGTATAAAGCGCTTGGGCGGGCCGCTTCCAGCCTTGCACTCGATTTTATGGTGAAACAGCTTTTCGGCAGCCCCTGGCGGCTGGGGAAACTGCGGTCCATCCATCGCCAGGGAGCGGTAGCCGGATTATTGCAGCATCCGGGAGAGAAAGGCGCAATGGCGGTCAGGAAAGCGCAAAGAAGTCCATGGCCGACGATCCGAAGATCGTGTGCCAACATTTCAAGCGGGCAAGGGACCGATGAATCGTGATGGGATAGAAACGAAGGATGACAGCCTTGAGCTGCAAACCCTGGGTGAAGCGTTTGTCCGGTGTTTTCATCACCTGCTCAATATGCCCAAAATCCATGAAGCGGACAACCGCCTGGCAATACAGGCGTCCAAAGCATTCATTGATGCCGGAACACAGCTTTTGGGCATCATTGACGAAATTGTTCTGGAGCCGCGGCACGGCCGCCTGTTTCTCTCCGGGCACAAGCTTTTGATGCGTCAACAGGCGGCGATTTATATTTTCGGCTTGCTTTCCGTTTTTGAAAACCTCATGCCGGATGGCCTGAAATTCAATTACCGGCTTAAAACCATTTCACACGCGCAGGCGCACAGTTTTGCCAGCCTGGTAACACGGGCCCGGGATGAAGAGAATCCGGAGGCTTTTTTTGCCGGCCGTCTTTCTGAACCCGGATTCCAGTTTGTTGAAGTGCTGTCGGTGACCGAAGACACATCAAGCCGTATCCCTTATTCCAGAAAGGCCAGGCAGGCCCACCGGATGTATTCCTTTGTCTACAATTCCATCAAGGATGTCAGCCGGGAGATCCTTCAAAACAAGCGG
>SLGU01000155.1 GCA_007136525.1 Desulfobacteraceae bacterium
AGATCGACGCCGAGATTACCCATATCGTAAAGGCGGCGCATGCCCGCGCCAGGGAGCTTCTCAAGGAAAACAGGGATATTCTGGACGCGCTGGCGGAGATGCTCCTGGACAAGGAAACCGTGATGGGAAAAGAACTCGATGAACTCATCGTCCGGATGCGGCCCGGCGTCCGGCTTCCCTTTGTCAAAGCCTCGGAAACGGAGACCCCGTCTTCGGGAGATAGCGCCGAAGATAGCGCCGGAGACAGCGCCGGAAAAAGCCCGGACGAAAGCCCCGACCAAACCCCGGATGCCGACACCGGCAAAACCAATGAAGCCGATTAGGCTCAGGTGGCTCTCCCATGAGCAGGTGATGGGCCCCAGAACCTGCATCATGGGAATCCTCAATGTCACCCCGGACTCCTTTTCCGATGGCGGGCGGTTTTTTTCCCTTGACGCCGCCCTGGCGCAGGCGGAAAAGATGATCGGCGACGGCGCGGATATCATCGATATCGGGGGAGAATCCAGCCGGCCGTTTTCGGATCCTGTCAGCGAGGCGGAGGAAACAAGGCGGGTTCTTCCGGTCATCGAGCACCTTGCAGGCAAAATACCCGTCCCCATTTCCATCGATACGACCAAGGCTGCGGTGGCCAGGCACGCAATGGCTGCCGGAGCAGCCATCATCAACGATATCAGCGCATTGCGGCTTGACCCGGAAATGGCCGCGGTTGCTTCAGAAACCGAAGCCCTCCTTGTATTGATGCACATGAAGGGATCGCCCAAAACCATGCAGGTCGACCCCCGCTATGATGATTTGATCGCTGAGATTTACATGTTTCTCGAAAACGCCCTTCAGACCGCGGAAGCCGCCGGGGTCCCGCGTTCACGAATCATAGTGGATCCGGGTATCGGGTTCGGAAAAACGGTTGCACACAACCTTGAACTGCTGAAACATGTCCACCGGTTTCTGCCTTTGGGCGTGCCCGTTTTGATCGGCCCGTCCAGGAAGGCCTTCATACGCAAGCTCCTGGCCACGGAAAACCGCCTGGAGAACGAAAACGAGGTCACCCATGAATTGGTTGAAACCGGCACCCAGGCGGCTATATCCACCGCGATTCTGAACGGGGCCCACATTGTCCGGGTTCATGATGTGGCCCGCGCCAGGGCCACCGCCACCATCATCGACGCCATTCGAAACGGAGAGACCCGTGCTGCTTGTGCTTGACGTGGGAAACACCCACACCGTGATCGGGCTTTATGATAATGACCGGCTGGTTCATGACTGGCGGATTCACACGGAAACCCGACTGACCGACGACGAACTGGACCTCATTGTTTCGCGCTTTTTCAGGAAGGCAGGGATTGAATCTTCCGGGGTGGGGCAGACGGTTGTGTCATGCGTGGTTCCGCCGCTTGCGGGCGCGATCCAATCCTACTGCAAAAAGTACCTCGGCCACGAACCGGACTGGATCAGCCATAAAACCGTGGATATGCCTGTTCTGCTGAAAAACCCGGCGGAAGTGGGGGCGGACCGTCTGGTGAACGCCATTGCGGCCTATGAAAAATACCGGTGCGCACTGGTTATCATCGATTTCGGGACGGCTACCACGTTTGACTGCATTTCTGAGAGCGGAGCGTACCTGGGCGGGGCCATTGCCCCGGGAATCGGCATTTCAGCCGAAGCCCTGTTTGAAAAGGCGTCTAAGCTGCCGCGGGTCGAGCTGATCGATGTGCCGGAGCGCGCCATCGGCAGGGAAACCGTTGAAAGCATGAAGTCCGGCCTGCTTTACGGCTACGCGGACCTGGTTGACGGGATGGTTCGCCGCATCAGCCGGGAAATGGAAACGCCGCCGAAGGTGATCGCCACCGGCGGCTTCGGTGCTTTGCTGCACCGTCTTTCCGAGACCATTGAGGCGGTCGAGCCCGGGTTGACCCTGGAGGGGCTTAGGCTCCTGGCCCGGAAAATCGCTTCGAAACGGGAGGGTTGAGGCGTCTGCCGTTGTGCCTTAAATAGTGGACCGGGTGGACTTAGTGGACTTAATGGACTTAATGGACTTAATGGACACAACGTCGACTACTGTGTCCATTAAGTCCACTAAGTCCACTAAGTCCACCAGTCCACTTTCTGTCCACCAGACCTGATTACTCCATATCCATCTCGGCCCTGACCCTTTTTATCTCGGCTTCGATGGCCCCTCTTTCCGCTGCGTCAAGACCCGGCCGGTTCAGCCGCTGCTCAAGGGAGAGCAGTATCATTTCCAGCCGGTAGTCATTGCAGGTGTAGGTGCTTTTTACGGCCTTGTCGCTCATATTCTCCCGAATTTTTTCATGCTTTCCTTAAGCACCGTAAAAAACAGGTCATTGTCGTTGATGGCGTTTTTCAGCAGCCTGTCGATGTGGAGGACGTCTTTTTCGTTAATTGTGATGTTCACGCTTTTCAAAAACGCCGCCATGTTGTCCCGGGTGTTGTATTGCTTTGTAATGAGCCCCACAAATACGTTTCTGCGAATGCTCATGTTGAGGCGTTCCAGGTAAATCAATATGCCGTTGCTGCTTGGAGAGCTGCCATCGAAGGACTCGTTGACAAGAATCAGGTCATAGGCGTGGTATTTCATTTTCCGCAGCGCATCCCGTACGGATGAGGGCACGGTTACGCTGTATTCCATGATATCCAGTACTTCCTTGATTTTTTTCAGGGCCGCCGGGTCGCTTTCGCAGACCATGGCGGTGAGTCCTTCTTCTTCAAGAAAATCAAACGGTTTCTCACTGGCATCATAATCCTCGTCAGGCGCCTGCTGCCATCCTGAAGCCTTTAAACTATCGTCTTTGTCCGGCGGGCTCAGATCAACATGGACTTTTCCCTTGCATGCCGGGCATCTCAAGGAAAAGTTGTTTCCGGAAGGTATTTTTTCTTCGGGTATATTAATTTTCTTTTCGCAGCTGGTGCATGTGATTTCCATTTCAGGAATCCTTATGTTTTTCCAAAAAACAGTTTATTTTTGGTTGTATTGCATATCGATTTCGAGGTCATCGATATCGGAGGTGGCCTCTCCCCGCTCGCTTTTGATCGAGTCAATGCCGCGGCCTACGATGGACTTCCTGGAAGCGTATGCCATTGCCGTTTCCTCGGTAATCAGGCCCTTGGCGAAGAGTTGGGTAATAAAGTTGTCAAAGGTGGTCATGCCCAGGGTCGTGCCTGTTTCCATAATATCGTAGAAGGTTTTGCCTTCGGACTCACCGTGCAGGATTGAGTCCTTGACGCGCAGGCTCGTGCGCATAATTTCAAAGGCCGCTTCCCTGCCGCCGCCCGCCTTGGGCAGCAGCCGCTGGCAGACGACCCACCGGAGCGTGTCTGCAAGGCGTGTCCGGATCTGGTTTTCGTCTTCGATATTGAACATGCCGAGTATCCGGTTGATGGTTTGCCCGGCATCCACCGTGTGCAGGGTGGTCAGCACCAAGTGCCCGGTTTCCGCGGCGGTAAGGCCGATTTCAACGGTTTCACGGTCCCTCATTTCGCCGACCAGGATCACCTTGGGCGCCTGCCTGAGCGCCGCGCGCAGGCCGTGGGCAAAGGTGTCATAATCCTTGCCCAGCTCCCGCTGGTTGAAAGTCGATTTCTTGTGGGAATGGACGAACTCGATGGGGTCTTCCAGCGTTATGATGTGCACTGATTTTTCTTTGTTGATCTCTTCCAGGAGCGCGGCCAGAGATGTGGTTTTACCGGTTCCGGTGGCGCCTGTTACAAAAACGATACCGTTTCTTTCCTTGGCGATTTCATAAAACGCTCTGGGCAGGCGGAGCTCTTTAATGGTCGGAACGCGGGTTTCGAGTTGGCGAAGCACAATGGACAGGTGGCCGGACTGGGAAAACACGTTGACGCGAAAGCGGGCTTTTCCGGGAAGGGTGTAGGAAAGGTCGCAGGAGCCCTCTTTTATGAGGATTTCCGTCAACCGCCGGTCGTTTGCGATCAGGTTTAACGCAAACGCTTCCGTCTGGAAGGGGGTAAGCGCTTTCAGCGGCGGTTTCATGTCCACGGATACGAGCTCTCCGAAGGACTCCACCTGAAGGGGTTTTCCCACGGTGATGTTAAGGTCCGAAACGCTCTGGTGGGAATCGAGCATCGTTGTCATAATGTGTTCGATTTCCGGCTTACGCATG
>SLGU01000262.1 GCA_007136525.1 Desulfobacteraceae bacterium
ATACGATTTCGATTTCGATTTCGATTTCGATTATTATAACGGGATTGGGAAGATTTCCCCGTTGCTATAGGCGTGGGTTATATTCCCCCTTGACCTCCGGTGGCATTCCCGGTAGAAGTATTACCGTTTTAACGGCAACAACCACGAAAACCCAAACAAAAAGCCGAAAATCGCCTTATTCAGGGGTTGGGGCTTCAACCAGGAGAAAACAAATGGCATCCGTTCAAGAAATACCTTTTGCAACCCTGGATCCCGAACGGTTCATAGAAGACCAATGCCTGGCAATTGCCCGGGAGACCGGGGAGGATATTGCAGTAAATGCATTGTCCGGCGGAGTGGACTCTTCGGTTGTCACGATGCTCGCGCACCGGGCCATCGGTGAGCGGTTGAAAACCTTTTTTATCGATAACGGACTCATGCGGCAGGGGGAACCCGAATCCGTCATGGATACCATGACGGCACTGGGTGTGCCCGTGGAGCGGATCGATGCAAAAGAAGAGTTTTTTTCTGCCCTTCGGGGTGTTGCCGATCCGGAGAAAAAGCGCCAGGCCATTACCGATACATTCTACAAAACAGTGTTCGGCCGCCTTGTCAAGGAAAGCAGTGCGAAATATCTCCTCCAGGGAACCATTTATACGGACGTCGAAGAAACGGTTGCCGGGATCAAGCGTCAGCACAATATCTTGTCCCAACTGGGCATCGATACGGAAAGCGCATACGGATACAAGGTGATCGAGCCCCTTATTCAACTTCGGAAAACCGGTGTTCGTGCCGTGGGGAAGGCTCTTGGCATGCCGGAGTCCGTATACAACCGTCCGCCTTTTCCGGGTCCGGCGCTGGTGACGCGGGTTATCGGGGAAGCCACCCCGGATCGGATTGCGCTCGTGCGAAAGGCCACACACATCGTCGAGGAGGCGTTGGCCGGTGTTGACGCCTTCCAGTATCTTGCGATTCTTCATGAAGACCGGGTAACAGGCGTTTTCCAGGGCGCCCGGCAATACGGAAACCAGATCGAAGTCCGCTGCTGGGATTCCACGGATGCGGTTGTCGCGAAACCGACCCGACTGCCCTATGATGTACTGGAAAAAATGGCCGCCCGGATAACCGGTGAAATTCCGGAGGTAGTGAGTGTAACATACAATATCACCCAAAAGCCGCCTTCCACCATTGAAGCCCTGTAAGGGGAACGTTGGGTGATGGCACATGTCTTGGAATCCATTTCAAAACCGCATCAGGTGGGATTTGAAATGGCCTTATCGAAATATTCATACTGGAGAATCATATGACTGTCAGGATAATGCCTTGTCTGGACATGCAGAACGGGCGGGTCGTCAAGGGCGTTCAGTTTGTCGACATACGCGATGCCGGAGACCCTGTTGAATGCTGCCGCGCTTACTGCGATGCCGGTGCCGATGAACTGGCCCTGCTTGATATCACGGCGACGGTCGAGGGTCGCGGAACCATGCTCGACGTTGTGCGCCAGGTTGCGGCGGTTGCAACGGTCCCGTTTACTGTCGGCGGCGGTATTTCCGACGTGGCGGCCGCAAAAGCGGTCCTGGATGCAGGCGCGGACAGGGTATCGACGAGCAGCGCCGCTTTCAGAAGCCCGGCCGTCATCATTGAAATGATCAGGGATCTGGGGGAAGACCGTGTGACGGTCGCCATCGACGCTGCTGTCAACCCGGCGCTGCCTTCCGGCTACGAGGTTTACGTGGATGGCGGACGGACACCCACGGGCGCGGATGCTGTGGAGTGGGCGAAAGTGGTCGATGGTTTCGGGGTGAAAACCATACTGCCCACGAGCAAAACCACCGACGGCGTAAAAACAGGCTATGACCTGGATCTGATCCGAAAGCTGCGCGGGGTTGTTTCCGGGGAAATCGTTGCTTCAGGCGGGGCCGGCACGATGGAACATTTTTACGAGGCGGCACAGGCAGGCGCGGATATCCTCCTGGCGGCATCCGTATTCCATTTCAACATCATCGCCATTCCGGAGTTAAAAAATTACTTGAAGGATCGCGGTATAAATATTTGTATTAAAAGTTAAATTCGTTAAAGCTTCCATTTTCAAGGTCCGCATAAAGCATTTTTTGTCGAAAAAGCCGGCCGCGGTTCAAAACGATCTTCAGGGATTCCATGACCTGCAATGATGCGATCACAGCCGGTGCAATGGCCGGTGTACCCATAACGGCCTCCGACGACGGTTGGTCTCCGGAGTCGAAAAATGTATGTAATTCCGGGTCGTCCGGGAGAATAGCCATCACCCGCCCTTCGAAGCCGGATATGGCGCCGTGCACAAGCGGTATTTTCAGCGTGCGGCAGGCTTTATTTAAAATTGCGCGGGTTTCCATGTTATCCAGGGCGTCCATGGCGATATCGCAGGCGTGAAGCAGGCTTGGGGCATTGTCGCAGTTCAGGTGCACGGCATGTGCGTCCACCGCCATAGCGGCGTTGATCGCGCCTGCCCGGGATGCTGCGATGGCAACCTTGTTTTTTCCCAGCGACGCACTGTCGGCCAGGATCTGCCGGTTCAGGTTGGTTTCGTCAAACCGGCCGGGATCAACTATGGTGAGGTATCCAAAGCCGATTCGGGCAAGCAGTTCAATGATATATCCGCCCAACCCCCCGGCGCCGATGACAGCGGCGCGAAGCTGTGCCAGCCTTTTTTGTTCCCGGAGGTTCAGGCTGTCCCGGTTCCGGATGTAGCGGGCCGGCCATATGCCGTTTTCCATGGCCGCCAGGTAGATGGCATGCAGCGGACGGTTATGAAGCCGGGCAAGCTGGAGTGCCTCTGTTTCGAAAAGGACCGCCACATCACGCCCCGCAGGATCGGTTATTGTTTTTGCCGATTTTTTCAGGCTGTCTGCGGGAGGGGGAGGGGTGGCGCTTTCCGGCGGCCCGCTGTTATTTGATGACTTCATGGGAGCGGCGCCTTTCTTGTCTGAAACCCCTGCCGGTCATTCGGAAACGAAAAGAAACAGCGGCTCGATGAATTCGGGGTCGGCATTGTCAATGGCATCGATCACCTCTTTGTACATGCGCTTTTTGTGCTCTGCAAAAATGCCCCGTTTCTTGTTGAACCCCTGTGCAAAGGAAAGTGCGTCTGCCATGAGGGACGCTGTATCGGGGCATGCCCTTTCAATCACGTGATGGGCTTCGAGTTCTTTTGCATCCGCCCGTTTACCGGTCATTTTCAGTTCGTTGAGCTTGTATTGGGGAATGGCTTTTTTGATGATTTCGATCATTCCCGGAAGAAACGGGATGCCAAGGTCCACTTCCGGAAAACAGAAATAGCCCCTGTCGGCCCTCATAAAGCGGAAATCGCACGCACAGGACAGAATAGCACCGTTCCCAAAAGCATGTCCGTTGATAACCGCGATAACAGGGGCGGGAAAAAGGACCAGCTTTTTGAAGACCGCGTTCATCCGGTACATGAAGGCCTTGATCGAGTCGAAAGACCCGTTTTTCATCTGGTTTCCGATCCAGTCCACATCGATCCCAAGGGACCAGAATTTCGGGCTTTTAGATGTGAGCAGCACCGCAGTGACCGATGGGTCTGATTCCACTTCCGCAAGCACGGTGTTGAGTGTGTCTGCAAATTCGATATTATGCCTGTTTTCGTCATTATCCATGGTTATGACGGCGACAGATCCGTTTTTTTCCCAGTCTATGATCGGCATGCATGCTCTCCGTTTATAATTTAAATTCTTCCGGCAGTTTTTTCAGATCATCAAGGCGTTTCAATATTTTTTCCTGGACGGTGATGAGTTCCTGCTTGAGAATCTGCAGCTCCTCCATCCGGCTGTTGATTTCTTTCAATTTCATTTTGCCGTACTGCAGCGACTTGACCAGCTGCTGCTCTTCATCCATGTTGAAATCCGCCATGCCGATCATTTCAGCAATTTCGTCCAGGGAATATCCCAGGCGCTTTCCCCGGAGGATCAGTTTCAACCGGGTACGGTCACGCCGGTTGTAAATACGATGGTTGCCTTTTGTCCGCATGGGTGAAATCAGCCCTTTTTCCTCGTAGAAACGGATTGTTCGGGTACTGATGTCCAGTTCATCGGCGAGGTCGGAAATGGAAAAACTGTCGGTTACTGAGATTTTTTTGATATTCATGG
>SLGU01000240.1 GCA_007136525.1 Desulfobacteraceae bacterium
TAAACTGCTCTGCCATTCCAGTCTTCGGGAACATTAAATGAAGTCCTGTATGAACCAACAGGGTTGGTTTCAACCGGAAGGAAATCCAGAACGGGCGGTGTGGGTCGCTCGTTGGGGGAAAACTCATAGGGGTGATTCATATACTTAGGCACTCCGAAGCCCTGAACCTCCCAGTTGCCGGGTACTTTTATGTCATCCCAGTTCTCAACTGAAAAGTCATCGCGATAGAAATCAACGGGTCTTTGTCCGGGTCCTTCCGAGTATCTGAATTTCCACGTACCATTTAAGCATTTGTAAAAAGATGATTCCCAGCGTTCGGACGATAGTGCCTCTTCCAGGGTTGCAAAAGGAACAGACCCATTGCGTGGCAATTCTCTGTTGATTTCCAAAACAGTAATGTCGCGCCATTCCTGGCCCCATAGGTGAGGTGATAAAAGAAACACCATTGCAATTGCAAAAAGACTTTTGTTCATAATGTTTTTATTTATTGTTTGAATTTTTTAAAAGCAGGTTGGTATTATCCACATTTTAATTTTAACCTGTATCTTGCTACTGCACCTGCATAAAATAATAAGCCGCTAAACTCTGATAAACCTTATTGCAAAAATGAAGAATAATAGTGGATAGCATTCTGAATAACCTGCCAAAGACTAAAATTTATTTTGCAATGATTCTTTTGCTTAAACGGTTGTGGGAAGTGTTTTTTTCTTTACACTGCTTAGTGGTGTTTGCCATATTTATTGATGATTGCGTGGGATTTTTGTTGCTGTTGTTGAAAAAAAATTACCCTCTTTTGAAAGAAAATTTCCAATGGGTCATGACACGGTACTTTACCTTTATCATCATTTAAAACACAATGAAAAATCGGTATTCCGGCAAAGCATTGCCTTTTCAGTGCTTTTGGTTGAAAAGTTGTATTTTTACAGTAAAGCCTGTAAGCAGGATTTTTGCAGATTGAATAATAACTGGCCCGCAGAGTTTAGCTGTCAAATCAGAATGAGCCGGGCAGAACAATTACCTGATAGGGTAAAGCTGACGGGTTACCGATTATTATTCACCCTTATGGTTTAAATTTTTGGCAATGTTCAAAGCACATTTTCTTTTTTTTCTTTTCTGGATGTGGATACTTATACTGGTATCCCCTCATTCTCTCAATGCCCAAAGTCCCTATTATTTTGAAAGTATTACCCACCAGAATGGTTTGTCTTCGGATATCATAACGGATATCTATCAGGACCGGGAGGGGTATTTATGGTTTTCTACGGAAGATGGCCTGAACCGGTACGATGGGTATTCTTTTAAAATATTCAGGAAAGATTTTCAAAATCACAATTCGATCACTGATAACAATGTTAAAGCCATAGCAGAGGATCGCTCGGGCAGGCTTTGGATAGGTACCCGTAACAATGGGATCAGTGTATTTGATAAAAATGCAGGAACTTTCACAACTATTTCTACCGATGAAGGACCAGTGAGACTTCCAACCAATAACATTGAAAGCCTACATATTGATAACTCCAATAATATTTGGATAGGTACTGAGAATTATGGTATTTTAAGGATTACGCCCGAAAAAGAACTTGTGGTTTATCGGGCAAAAAACAGGAACTTGTCAAATCTGACTTCCATAAAAACCATTTATGAAGACAGCAACAATAAGCTTTGGATTGGAACATGGGGGTCCGGGTTATATCATTATGATCCTGAAAACGATAATTTTTTCCCAGTTGCACTTTCATGGCCTGAGGGTTTTAGCAGAAGGCCTGTAGTAGCCATTCACGAGGACAAATTTGGGCGATTTTGGATAGGCACCTGGGAAAACGGTCTCTTTGTAATTTCCGGATCGGCTGAAGAGGGGTTTGAAATAATCAACCATACCTATATTTATGACGACGCCAACCCACACAATATTCATAGCATGCCTTCCGGTGATATTGTTTTCTCCATTGATGAAGACAGGGATGGTAATATCTGGATCGGTTCAAACAATGGTGTGGCTGTTTTTGATCTGGATGATATCCATAACCCTGTTTTTATTAACGCAGATAAAAATCATTCCTTTGCCCCCAATAACAGCCAGATTTTTAAAGTTTTTTCAGACCGGGAGGGGCTGATCTGGCTGGGCACAAAAGGAGGAGGCATTCATAAGGTAAACATGGAACGACTCAGGTATTTTACCCATGAAGTCCCTTATTTTGAAAACAGTATTTTTGAAGAAACTGCGGTATTCTCTTTGTTTGAAAAAGACCAGGATAATGTTTACCTGGGCGTAAAATCAGAGGGCTTTCTTATATACAACCGCAAGGCCAGATCATTTACCTCCTATCGCGACCATGGGTTCTATGGCTCCGCGGCTAAAATCAATACTGCTTATGCGTTTGAAAAAGATAGCAGTGGGCGATTGTGGGTGGGTACGCGCTATTTAGGTGCTTTGATTTTTGATTATGAAAAGGAAAAGATCATTTCTTTAAGACAACAATTTCCTGAAATGGTTGCCAGGGGGGTTAATGTAATTTTTCGTGACCTGGATAACTATATGTGGTTAGGAACAGAAAATGGGCTATATATTTTAAGGAAATTTGATCAACCTCTGGATAAAGAATATGAATTAATTCATTTTGATCATAGTAACCCCAATACCGGATCTGTTGCGTTTGGCCATATCACAAGTATTGTGCAGGATTCAAGAGGCCATATATGGGTTGGTACGCTCAATGATGGTTTGAACAGGTTTACCGGTACTTTTCCAACCCGAGATGCCATTTTTGAGCATTTCTCTTTCTCTGCTGATATGCATAATGCATTGCCAAGTAACAGGATCAATGATGTTTATGAAGATAATTCAGGAAATATCTGGATAGCCACAGAGGGCAGTGCAGGTTCTCTTGCTTTGTTTAATACCCATGAAAACAATTTTGTTTCATTTAATAAATCTGACGGGCTTATTGGAGATCATGTTTTTTCAATATTGCAGGATACGGAAGGTTATTTGTGGCTCACTACCAATAAGGGTATCGTGCGTTTCCATAAAAACGATGAAAAAGAACCTGAAATGATATATTTTACCACTGCCGACGGGTTGCAGGGAAATATATTTATCCGTAATTCAAAGAAGGTAGCATCTGACGGGAGTTTCTTTTTTGGAGGCTACAACGGTTTCAATATTTTTGATCCCCAGGGCGTTAAGCTTGATAAAGCCCCTCCCAGGGTAGCCATTACCCGTCTGATGTTTGGCGATGAGGTGTTAGCTCACAATCCCGCCATTAACGAACCTTATATTGTATCCTACCAGGATAAAGTGTTTACTGTCGATTTTACACTTCTGTCATACAAAGACCCCGGGAATAATCGTTTTGCCTGGAAACTCGAAGGGTTTGATGAAGACTGGGTATATCGGGATGCTTCTGTAAGGCAGGCAGTTTACACCAATTTACGCAGGGGAAAATATTCATTTCTGGTAAAAGCAGCCAATTCCAATGGTGTTTGGTCAGGAGAGCCTGAAAGGATCGATTTTATTGTAAAGCCGGCACTTATGGCTTCTTATCCGGCATTGGCAATTTATGCCCTGATCCTTATTTTTATTGTTTATGGGACGGGAAGAATGATTATTTACCGCAGCCGAATGAGACAACAATTACTTCTGGAAAAGCTAGAGCAAAGAAAGCTTGAACAAATTCATCAATTAAAACTTCGCTCTTTTGCCAATGTGTCGCATGAGCTTCTTACCCCCCTGTCTGTTATCAATTGTGTAGTAGATAATTATACGGGTGAGGATGACAGTTCAGTGCAGTCCATGAAGTTGATGAAAAAAAATGTGAACAAGCTTAAAAAACTCATTGATCAACTGCTCCTTATGCGAAAGATTGACACGGGGCACATGAAACTTGCTGTTAAAAAAGGGGATATCAAACCCCTCTTGCAGGATATCTTTAATGCTTTTGAACCGCTGGCATCAGGGAAGGATCTGGAATTTAAATTAGAATTTGAAAAAGAGGAGTTTTACGGTTATTTTGATGCTGAAAAGCTGGAAATGATCATTCAGAACTTATTATCCAATGCATTGAAGTTCACTGCCAGTGGCCAGGTAGTTGTCAAATGCAATACTGTTTTTAA
>SLGU01000008.1 GCA_007136525.1 Desulfobacteraceae bacterium
ATCCCTTGTATTGAACCGGAAAACATAACCGGGCGCACGTCATGCGGCACCGGCTACGGGGTCTGGTGCGCTATCGTCCGCCCAGGCTCTGAATAAAACACCCGCTGCTGCTGCTTTTCTTCTTGGTATCGGTTTCAGACGGATCATCGTCTCTATCTGTTTCACCGTTTGTCACCGTTCCAGCCAAAACCGCGTATGAATAATTATCGGAAGGTACGCTTTCCCCGGTAACCGTGAACGACCACTCTCCCGGTGCCGCATTTGTGACAGGGATATTGATCGGGGGGTTCTCCCCTGAAACTTCATCGTAAAGCTGTCCGTTAGGGGCGTAGACGGAAAGTTTAAGGTTGCTGCCCGGCCAGTTTGCGCTGAAAACAATATCCTTGCCCCCGGGCGCCGTATATGAAACCGGAGCGGCAATTTGTCCCTGGTTGATGGTTCCGATGAACTCCGCATCGATATCAATGCCGGGATAGGTGCCTTCAAGGTGGCTTTTCGCCTGGGAAATCAGGCTGCTGGTTTCGGGTATCAGCACCAGGTAGTTCAACAGCTTTTCCTGGATTGCCGTTAATTGGGGTTCATTATGAAAGGAAGTGGAAATGACACGGCCTTTTCCGTAATCAAAGGACACCAGGAGCGGCTTGTTGGTTATAAGCTCGGTTTCAATGTCCCACTCTTCTTCATCCCACCAGTCTTCATCCCAGTCCTGATCCCACCCGTTCTCATCCCAGTCAAAATCCCAGTCTCCATCCCATGCGCTGAAAACGTAGACGTCGCCTCTCAGGTAAACCCGCACGGCATTGCTGACGCTGTCCATGACGACCCAGCCGCCCAAATCGAATTCCAGCTCTATTTTAGACGGGGGTGACGCTGGATTCAAAAATGCGGCAAGCCCCTTGTCGGTGATATCGGCGTTGATTATCTGCTCGTCACCAACCATTCCCAGCATTTCATCAGGCCCGTATAACGTGATAAATCCCGGGAAAGCCGCTATCACGTATTCAATGGCAAAATCTGAAGCATAGAGGGCGCCGCCTTCGTTGACAAATTTTTTGAGATTCTGTACGGCATCCGCATGTACCTCGATGTCGTCACAATTTATAAAAATGGCCTGGTAGTTGCTGATTTTTGAAAAATTCCTCAGATCGTCAATGCTTATTTCATCCCATGCCCTGCCCATATCGTCCAGTATTTCGCCCATGTCGTCATAGCCGGGCGGGGTAACCGCGAAGTTTGCGGCACGGGCGCCGGAGTGGAGCATGCCAACGAATAAAAAGCTCAATGCCAGTGTCAGCATGCCCGACAAGAAAGCCGATTTCTTCATGAAAACCCTCCTTGTTTAGATATTATTTATGAAAAAACGGAATTGCACGGTTTTGTGCGATGCGGGAAAATCCTTGATCTTGGACTTTTTTCAAAGTCCGCTGATCTCGACTTTTACGGGTTCATCATATCTTAATAATTAGTTTGATTTTTTCCTGAGGTCAACCTGATTTTTAGAGAAACGAACACGCCTTTTGTCATATGGGTTTGTTTGCCTTGGCAAACAGCACAATATAAAGGTAAACGGCATAAGAAATCGTCGCGATAACCGCCATGACGGGATAATAGCATCCAAGGGGGGCAAAAAGCATCACGGTCGCCCAGTGCAGGGCGATGGTGCTGTATGAATGCAGTTGTATGGGGAAGTCGTTGTAGCGGCAGATAATCGCCAGGCCGCAGAGGTTCCAGCCGTAAAGGGCGGAAAAGGAGTGGAGTCGCATGAGCCAGACGAGCTGGGCGGCATCATAATCCGGTGCGAATTCCAGAAATATGTAGACAATTCCCGTGATGGATGTGACCATCAGAAAACCCATTCCTGATATCAGAAACTGCTTCTGCTGAAGATTTCTCCCCAGGCGAACGAACAGGTAGAATACCATGATGACCGAGGCGAAAAGGACAGAAGTGACCGCAATCTGGGGCAGAAAAACTTCTGCCAGGATGAAGCCGAAAAAAATGATCACGCCCAGGTTGATGAGCCAGAATGCCGCATTTTTAAGAAAACCGGTTCGCCGTGAATGGTTTTCCATGATGGAGAAGACCAGGGACATGGTGATCAGGGAGAGGGGGAATGAGTATCCGAGGAAAAACAAGTTGAGTTCGAGCTTCGGAATGGTTACGAAATGGTAAAACTCCGTGTTTATGATGACCAGGGCGGCAATCACCATTCCGATGGACAGGCACAGCAGTGCGGCATGGTGAAACTTTTCGGAAACGGGAACCGTATTTTTGAAAAAATCCAACGGGATAAATGGAAATCGCCGGTTGCGGACGCTCTCCACAATGCCCACGAGAAACGGGGTAACAAGGAGAGTGAATGCATAGATTTCAAGGAATGCGCTGAGGGCGTATACCACCGCAAGAAAGGGAAACAAATGGACCTTCGGGGAAAGAGAGGCTTCCGGCTCGGTGAAATGAAGCAGGATTGTGCACCCCGCGCAAAGGTTGAACAAAAAGATGTGCAGGCGTTCATAGCTGTAGGTGTCATGGGGGTATAGGAGGGCGATAAACCCGAATGCAAGGGCGGTGACCATCATGAGCATGAACAGGCGTTTGTATTGAACACTCATTTATGGCGCTCGTATCAGGGTGTTTTGCCAAGTACGTGGGAAAGGGCTTCGGTCAGGTCCGTATGTCTGAAGCGATAGCCGGTGGCCGCAAGCTTTTCCGGCATGACCCGGATGCTCGAAAGAACTGTTTCAGCGCCCATTTGCCCGAAAACGGCATGTATGGCGGTTTCCGGAACCCTGAAAACCGCTGGTCTGGAAAGCACCCGGCCCAGGGCTGCGGCTAAATCGGCGTTCGTTACCGGTTCAGGACCCACGACATTTACCGGCCCTTCAATACCCGGGTTGGCGGCGATATGCAGGATTACTTCCGTCATATCGTCGATACCGATCCAGCTGATGTACTGCCGGCCGCTTCCGATGGCCCCGCCGATCCCGGCCCTGAAAAGGGGTAGCAGTTTTTGAAGGGCGCCGCCAGCCGGTGTTAATACGACGCCGATCCTGAGGAAGACGGTTCGTATGCCCGCACGGACAGCCGGTTTTGCCGATTCTTCCCATTGCCTGCACACGGCTGAAATAAAGTCCCTGCCGGGGCGGGCGGATTCGTCGAGCACTTCTTCTCCCCGATTTCCGTAATAACCGATGGCGGATGCACAGGCAAACAATTTCGGCGGATTCTTCAACCCGGCCAGCGCAGCGGCCAGGAGCGCCGTTGACTGCGTCCGGCTTTCCAGTATCCGCTTTTTTTTGGCCGTCGTCCAGGGCGCGGTTCCAATGTTTTCACCGGCAAGGTGAATGACAACATCCATGTTTTCCATTTTTTCGGCTTCTATAATCCCTTGGGAGGGGTTGTAGTAGACGGCGTTGGCATCCAGCTTCCGTTTTGATCGGACCATGCGGAAAACCTGGTGGCCACCGGTTGTCAGAAAAGGTATCAATGTGGCGGCAATAACGCCGCTTGAGCCCGAAATCAATATTTTCATGGGGCCCAAATCGTATTTCCGGTGGGCCGCCATATCGGCGGACAGGGTTCGGTGGCGGTATGCGAAGATTCTTTCCAGCCTGGAATGAACGGTATTCCCTATCAATGGGTTTGCGGCGGTATGAAAGGGGAGGGTATACGCTATCCGGTCCTCCATGCGGCAGGCGTTGCCGCCATCCGGAAAAAAACGGTGGGTATGCACCCATGTGGAAAAGGGTCCTTTTTCCTGAATGTCCTGGAACAGGCGGTTTTTTTCATATGCCGTGTGCCGGGCTGTCCAATTGACGGGAAAAGGCCCGATGGGCGATATTTTCAGCCGGACCCGGCTTCCCGGTTGAATGCCGTTGGTCTGGCCGACAAGCCGTACCCTGTCCCATGGCGGGCTCAGGCGCTCAATAGCGCCAGGCCGCTCATGCCATGCAAAAACGCTTTCAACCGGTTCATGGATGCGGCTGTTTTTTATAAAAACAGAGGGCTTCATTCTTTTTCCGGAATTTTGCAGGGGATGATGCCCGGACGGGCCGGTTTTTCCTCCCGGCAGACGCTGCACCGGCTGTCCGCGCACATCTG
>SLGU01000070.1 GCA_007136525.1 Desulfobacteraceae bacterium
CGATCGATATATCTGATAAAACCCTATTTTGCCCAGCGGCGCCTGCTCATTGCAGCCGGCATCCTCTGCCTGATGGCAGTGGACGTGCTGCAGCTTTTTATCCCCCGGGTGGTCAAGTGGGCCGTGGATGACCTTGCCGCACTTGATCTCGATGCCTCAAGGCTTGCCGCTTACGCCGCCTACATCATGGCAATCGCCCTTGCAATGGCTGTTTTGCGGTTTTTCTGGCGAAGGCTGCTGATCGGCACTTCCCGGGTGGTCGAAGAAGGATTGAGAAGCCGCCTGTTTTCCCATATCCAGACCCTCTCCGCCACCTATTTCGACCGCACCAAAACGGGCGATCTCATGGCCCATGCCACAAATGACATCAACAATATCCGGATGGCCGTCGGAATGGGTGTTGTCGCCCTGACCGATGCCATTTTTCTGGGCTCGGCAGCCATCGGTTTCATGATGTACATCGATCCTGAACTGACTGCGTATGCCATGATCCCCATGCCGGTGATCATCCTTTTTACCCGGATTTTCGGTGCAAAAATGCACCGCATGTATACCCGGGTTCAGGCCACTTTTTCCGACATGACCGAAATGGTAAGAGAGAGCTTTGCCGGCATCCGAATCGTTCGGTCCTTTAACCGCGAAGACGACGAGCAGCGCAAACTGGAGGCTATCTCCCAGCAATACATCCAGGAAAACCTGCGGCTTGTCAACATCACGGGCCTTTTTTTTCCCCTGATGGTTTTTTTTACCAACCTCAGCCTGGCCATCGTCATCGCCTTTGGCGGGGGCAAGGCCATTACCGCCCGGATCACCCCGGGGGACTTCGTCGCATTTATCAGCTATCTCAACATGATCATGTGGCCCATGATGGCCATCGGCTGGGTTACCAACCTGATCCAGCGGGGTATGGCATCCCTTGACCGGATCAACACCATCATGGAAACCGAACCCGAGATCATGGATCATCCGGGTGCACGGTCCGTCCACACTTTAGACGGCCACATTCGCTTTGAAAATGTTTCTTTTGCCTTTGCGGACAACCCAGGCGTCAGCGCCATTGAATCGCTTTCCATAGAGATCCCGGCAGGAAGCGCCCTCGGTATCGCGGGGCCGCCGGGAAGCGGTAAAACAACGCTGATGGAACTTTTGACCCGCCGTTATGATACCAGGTACGGCAGCATCACCATCGATGGAATGGACATCAAGGCCATCAAAATCGCCGATCTGCATGCCCAGATCGCCCTCGTTCCCCAGGAGCCGTACCTGTTTTCCGGCACAATCAGGGATAATATTCTATTCGGGGAGGCGACTGGGGACGAACGCATGGATGCGGCCATCCAAAAGGCGGCACTGGACGAAACCATACGGATGCTTCCCCGCGGCATCGACACCCAGGTGGGAGAACGCGGGGTCGTGTTGTCAGGTGGACAAAAGCAGCGCATCGTTCTTGCCCGGGCGCTTCTGCGCCGCTGTCCCATCATGCTTTTCGACGACCCCATCGGCCAGGTGGACACGGAAACCGCCGGCATTATTATCCGCTCCATACGGGAAATGGCCGGGAAAACGACGGTATTGGTGGCATCCCACCGGATTGCGGCCCTCAATTTCGCCGACCGGATCATCGTCATGGAAAACGGCCGGATCATCGAACACGGTACCCATGAACAGCTTGTAAGCCAGAATGGCTATTATGCGCGGGCCGACGCTCTGCAGCACCTGGAAACCGGGGGAGGTACAGCCCCATGAGCCACCCCGGAAAGGATTCATTCGCCGAAAAAGACCTCGCAAAAACAGCGGATTACAGGCTCATCAGAAAGCTGGCCGCGTTTGCGTTGCCTTATCGGCTGATGATGGTTCTCTCCCTGGTGCTGATCCTTGCGGCAATCGTTTTCGAACTGGCCGCCCCCTACATCACCAAGGAAGCCATTGACCGCTATATCGTGCCTGTCGGATCGGATGACACGGAAAAAGGGGGGGGCAGGCATCTTGTGTTTTCCCTTGATAAAGACCATGTCAGGGATGTGGTGAACAAGCACCCGCAGTTTTTTACCGTCGATTTTCCGGAAGCGCGCATCTCCTATGACAATCTGCACCGCATTCCCCCCGGCGATATCTCCAGGCTCAGGCAGGATGACATCCGGGGCGTCGGGGCAGCCGCACTCCTGCTGCTTATCATCGTCTTCTTCAATTTTGTGACGACGTTTCTACAGGTACGGCTCATGGAGCACACGGCGCAGAAAATCATGCACGACATTCGCTTGAAGCTCTTTTCCCACATACAGGGGTTGTCCATCCAGTTCTTCAACAGAAATCCCGTTGGCCGGCTGGTCACACGGGTGACCAACGACATCGGCAATATGCATGAAATGCTGACATCGGTTGTCATCTTCGTCATCAAGGACCTGTTCCTCATTGTGGGCATTACCCTGATCCTCTTCTTCATCGACTGGAAACTGGCCGCGGCCGTTTACGCCCTGTTTCCCATCGTCTTTTACACAGCCTGGCGCTTTGCCGGAACCGCACGGGAGGCCTATCGCACGCTGCGGGTAAAAATCGCCGAAATCAATTCCCGGTTTTCGGAAACCATCGGCGGTATCCATATCCTGCAGCTGTTCAACCAGTTGCATAACAATTATCTTGCATTCAGGAAAACAAACCGCGAATACTACAAAGCCGGCATGCGCCAGGTAACCGTATTCGCCCTGTTCATGCCGGTCATCGAAATGATGAGCAGCGTGGCCTTAGCTGTTGTGATTTTCTACGGCGGCAGCCGGATCATCGACGGCCGGATCAGCCTGGGGGAGTTGGTGATTTTCATTTCTTACGTGCGCATGTTTTTCAGACCCATAAGGGATATCGCCGAAAAATACAATATCACCCAGAACGCCCTGTCCTCGGCCGAACGCATTCTTCTGATAATGGACGAGAATGACCGGATCCCGGAACCCGAACCCGGCCGCGCCCTGCCCGTCCCCCGCCGCATCGCTTCAATTCACGCTGAAAATGTGTGGTTCTCATATACCCCCGGTGAACCGGTTTTGAAGGACGTGTCTTTCGAGATCCGGGCCGGACGAACAATTGCCGTTGTCGGTCCAACGGGAGCGGGAAAAACATCCCTCATGAGCCTGGTCATGCGGTTTTACGACCCGGACAGCGGCATCATCCGTATCAATGGCACGGACATCCGGCAGTTCAACAGTGGTGAACTGCGCAGCCGTCTGGCCGTGGTTACCCAGGATCCATTTTTGTTTTCCGGCAGCATCAAGGCCAATATTTTCCCGCCCGGAGCGGGCTTTGCCCCCCCGGGCGACAATCAGATCGACCGGATACTGACCCAGGCCCAATGCAAAAAAGTGATTGATCGCCTTCCGGAGGGCATCCACACGAATCTCAACGAACGGGGGGATATGCTGTCATCCGGCCAGCGGCAGCTGATTTCCATTGCCCGGGCGTTGGCAGCCGACCCTGAAATCATCATATTCGACGAGGCCACTTCTTATGTGGACGCTGAGACGGAAGTCAGCATACAAAGAGCGCTTTTGAACCTGATGGTTGAACGAACCGCCATTATCATCGCCCACCGCCTTTCAACGGCAAAAATTGCCGATTGCATACTGGTCATGCACAATGGCGCCATTATCGAATCGGGTACGCACCAGGAGTTGATACAAAAGGGCGGGTTCTACCATCGCCTTGTAGATGCCCAAGCATGATGCGAGTCGTGCATCAACGGTCGTAAAACAGGATGTCATTCTATTGGGAAGTAAATACTTCTTGTCATGGCAGTTAGGTCATGGTATGAATAGAATTTCGTTCATTTTTACCTTTTTTTTCGGGTATCATTGACAGAACGGCTTTTATTCAGGACGTGCAATGCATTTCGATCAGGATTGACCCTGCGGGTCGATCCGGCCGGCAACACTTGCCGGCCGCATCGGATTTTCATCAATATAATCAATATAATTGATGCACCCGTAAAAAGTCGAGAACAGACGACTTTGAAAAAAGTCCAAGATCAAGGCTTGCGCAATTTTTGAAGAATTGAGCGTACTTCGCCGTACGTGAGATTCTTCGGAAATTGCGCGTAACGCAGATATTGGA
>SLGU01000164.1 GCA_007136525.1 Desulfobacteraceae bacterium
CGAAACGGAACGCCGGGCAGCTGAGGTGGCAGCGGCCCTGGAGGAGATTGACAAGGCGTTGGCAGGTGGTGAAAAAAGCCTTGAAAATGTGCGTGAGGCAAGGGTGGAAATAGAGAATCGGATACACAAAACGGACCGGGAGATCGCAGAAACCCGGGCCGTGATTGAGCAGCAGAAGGATTACGCGGAAGAGCGCTTGGTAGCGCTGTATAAGCTGAATCGGCTTGGCGGAATGAATCTGCTGGCCTCGGCGGGGTCCACCAGTGACCTGTTTCGCCGTAAGGCGGCCATGGAAGCCATCGTGGCCCGGGATGAAATCATTATCAACCGGCTGGTATCGGAGGAAAAACGCCTTGCGGGCCTTCTCAGGCAGGCCGCCGGGGAAAAAGCCAAAAAGGAAACGCTGGAAAAACAGTATGGAAAGGCAATGGCGGATCTGGCA
Source organism: Desulfobacteraceae bacterium (assembly GCA_007136525.1). The sequence goes on from SLGU01000164.1 coordinate 443, forward strand.
GGGAAGCAGAAGCAGCGGCAGCACCTCCTTGCCGGTATTAAATCCGAACAATCAAGGGCGCTGATAGAAATTGAGTATTTTGAGCAGGCCGCAAGGCGACTCGATGAGATCATCGGCGCATTGAAACAGCGGGCAATGGACAGGGATGCCGGTAAGCAAAAAGTGTTTTCGGAATATAAGGGGTTGCTAAAGATGCCGGTTGACGGTAAACTGATGTCCAGATTCGGAAGATACACCGAGCCACAATCCGGTGCCGTTCGCTTCAGAAACGGTATCGAACTGCAGGCCAACCGAGGCGCACCGGTAAGGGCGGTTTTCGATGGGGAAACGTCCTTTTCCGACTGGATTGCAGGATTCGGCCGGGTGATTATTATTTCACATGGAAACAGTTTTTATACGGTTTATGGCCACCTGGAAGAACTGTTCGCCGCCGAAGGAGACGTTGTCAGGGCCAACGATGTGATCGCCACGGTGGGGGAAAGCGGTTCCTTCACAGGGCCGGCGCTTTATTTCGAGATTCGCCACAAAGGCAACCCGCTGGATCCCCTCGATTGGATTGAAAAAGGTTGACCAAGGAGTTTACATACATGAAACCATTTAAAAACCATTCACTGAAGACCTTTTTGTTTGTCATGTTCACGGCTTTTGCCATCACCATGGCGACAAGCGTCTATGGCGATTTTTCCAAAGACAGCACATATGAAAGCCTCAAGCTGTTTTCAGATGTGCTTGAACAGGTAGAAAAGAATTACGTGGAGTCCATCGATACCAGTGAACTGATTGAAAAGGCCATCCATGGCATGATGAGGGATCTGGATCCGCATTCGGCGTTTCTTCCCCCGGACGCCTTTAAAGGACTCCAGGAGGATACAAAAGGGGAATTCGGGGGTATCGGCATTGTGATCAGCAAGCAGAATGATCTCTTGACCGTCATATCGCCCATGGAGGGGACGCCGGCATACAGGGCGGGCATACAGGCCAAAGATGTCATTACAAAGGTCGACGGTCAGCCCACCAGGGACATGATGCTCTGGGAAGCGGTGAAACTCATGCGGGGGGAGCCGGGAACACCCGTTACCATTGCCGTGATGCGGGAAGGTGTGGAAAAAGCATTGGAGTTTACGCTTAAGCGGGAAATCATACCGCTCGAGTCCGTGCGCTATGCCACGCCCAAACCCGGGTATGGATACCTGTGGATCACCAATTTCAGGGAAAAGACAACCGATGAAACCATAAATGCCATTGCTGCGCTGAAAGCGGACAATGGCGAGCTGAAGGGACTGATCCTCGATTTAAGGGACAACCCCGGCGGGCTTTTAAGCCAGGCCATTTCAGTATCGGATCTTTTCCTTGAAACAGGGGATATCGTATCGATGCGCGGGCGGGATGACAGGGAAATGGAAGTTTACCAGGCCGGGATAGGGCCGGAAAAATATGATTTTCCCATTGTCGTGCTGATCAACAGCGGCAGCGCCAGTGCCGCAGAAATCGTTGCGGGGGCCCTGAAGGACAACAAGCGCGCCCTGGTAATCGGCACTGCCTCTTTCGGCAAGGGGTCCGTTCAGACCGTCAGGCCCCTCAGGAACGGCTATGCCCTCAAGTATACCATCGCGAAGTATTATACCCCTTCCGGAGAATCCATTCAGGCGGAAGGGATTCATCCGGACCTGGTGGTTCAGCGCAGGCTTCTGGATGAATCGGAAGGGGGTATGGATACCAGGCGCATACGGGAATCGGACCTGGAAAATTATCTGCACGACGATGCGGACGAGAGCCCTGAGTCGCAGCCCGGAAAAGACGATAAGGAAGTCATTGCCAATGAGGATGAGTTTGAAAAACTCATGCGGCTCCGCGATGTCGTGTATGAACATGATGACAGGGATCCGGCGGTTCTGCTGCTTGACTCCCAGATTAACCGGGCCTACGAAATTTTAAAGGGGCATGACCTTTTCAGGGGGACCCGAAGCAGCTGAGATGGGTACATATCTGTTTCAAGCGCTGTTGGCGGAAACATGAAAAGGCGCTGAAGCCTGTATCGACGGGCACCAGCGCCTTTTTTACAATCATTGGGCAGAACGTGGATGGCCGGTAAAAAGCAATCGGGGAACAAACCCGCAACGGCGAAAAAGCCTTCGGGAAAAAAGAAAACCACCCAGAGAAAAAAAGCGGTAAAGCAGAAAACGTCATTTTTCAGCAGTTTTTTCAGAAAACTTGTTTTTACCGCCCTGTTTGTATTGATATCATTGGGTGCAGGCGCAGGCTATTATCTTGCCATTCATTGGACCGCCGTCCCGGATGATACAATCGATGTCCGGCCTGTAAAAGGCCCGGGCGTTGAAAAACCGGTGGTCATACCGGCTGCGATTCCTGATTTTGAGGTGTTCAGGGATGAGCCCGTCGTCATTAAACCCCGGGAGCCCGCCGAGCCCCTTCCAGCGCCTCTTGCCGACATGCGGCCGAGGGTCGCCATTATCATTGACGATCTCGGCTACGATCGGAGACTGGCGGAAAAATTTCTTTCCCTGGATGGACCCCTGACGTATGCCATTCTACCACACAGCCCCTATCGAAATGAAATTGCCAATGCCGCGAGATTGAAAGGGGCGGATGTGATGCTGCATCTTCCCATGGAACCCAATGAGTACCCTGAGATTGACCCCGGACCCGGGGCGCTTTTATCGTCAATGACCCCGGATGAGCGTATCGCCATCCTGGAGAAAAACCTGGATTCGGTTCCTTTCATCAGCGGCGTCAACAATCACATGGGATCAAAAATGACGGCGAATTCCGAGCACATGAACCAGGTCCTGTCCATAATGAAAAAGCGGGGCTTGTATTATATAGACAGCCTCACCACGCATAACAGCCGGTCGAGATCTTCGGCGCGACTTTTCCAGGTGCCGTTCGCCCAGCGTGATGTCTTCATTGACCATGATCCCCGGCCCGAAGCCATACGCAAACGACTCGATCAGTTGGTTCGCATTGCCGAAAAGAATGGACAGGCCATAGGTATCGCCCATCCGTATGAAGTGACCTACGAGGTGTTGTCGGAAGTGCTGCCGATATTAAGGGAGCGGGTACAACTGATCCCCGCGTCCGAGGCGGTCCGTTTGGCGGGGTATTAGGTTAAGTTGTAGGTTATAGGTTGTAAGTTGTAAGTTGTAGGTTGTAAGTTGTAAGAGAAGGGTCAGCGGGGATTTATCTGTTGGCAATCCTTTTTTGCGCAGAGATTGCAACCCAGCCTTCGAGGCGGCGGATTTCAATAATGCTAAATCCGTATTCAGCCAGTTTTTCTATGACCATAGCCTCTTTTTCCACAATGATCCCAGAGGCGATGAATATCCCGGCTGGGGTCAGAAGCGGGGGAATGTGCGGAACCAGGCCGCATATGGTTTCGGCAACGATGTTGGCCGCGATCACATCAAAAGAATTTTTCATACCTGCTGCCAGATTTCCTTCCATGAGGATGAAGTCGTCCGGGGAAATGTTGTTCCGGGTCAGATTGTTCAGGGCCACCTCCACGGCCACCGGGTCGCAATCGATCCCCGCAAGTTTCGCTGCACCTGATTTCGCGGCCACGATCATGAGAATCCCCGACCCTGTGCCGATATCGAGAAAGTGCAAGCCCGGCGTCATATAACCGGCCACCA
>SLGU01000067.1 GCA_007136525.1 Desulfobacteraceae bacterium
GTCTCCCGGAAGAAAATCCAGCTGCGGTTTCTCGTTGATAAAGACATAAATCTTCGTTGCCGGAACTGCCTCAATATTCCCGGCACCGTTCTTAACAAAAGCCTCTTTTGCGGTAGCTTCCTGCAGGAAGAGGGGATATCGGAAAAGAACGCCCTCTTTCTCCAGCTTTTTCCTCTCAACGGCATCTGCCGACGGTTTCTTCACATCAATCACCGTAATATCACCGGGGCTGACACCAAGCTCTATGGCCGATTCGATACCGTCAACGGCAGCATCGCCGCCTCCGATAAAGGCCAGCTTCTCACCGGGAACGGGGAACTCGTAGGAATCCGGCCCTCCTTGCGTCCTCTTATTTGCCGCCTTCAGGAACTCAAGACCCGGCCTCAGGTGCTCAGCACCTTTTACCGGCGGGATAAGCGGTTTCTGGGCACCTACCGCCACCACGATGTAGTCGTAATCCTTTTTGAGCTTCTTGAAAAAGGCGGCATCCACTCTGGTATTGAGCTTAAACTCTATGCCCAGCTTTTTAATCCGGTTCAGATCAAACTCCAAATCTTCAAGGGGGAGCCGGGACCGGGAGATAACCTGGTACATCTTCCCGCCCGGCCTGTCGGCCTCGTCTATTACCGTAACTTTATAGCCCATAACCGCAAGCTGGTAAGCGGCGCTAAGGCCGGCGGGCCCGGCACCGATTACGGCTATCTTCTCTTTGTGGTTCGCCTTCTTTTCCGGCACGGTATCACTGCGGTAATGCTTTGCCAGCTCAGCGGTGCGCACGGCAAAATCCACCTTTTGCCGGGTACAGTGCTGCATGCAGATATGGGGACAGATAAATCCGCAACAGCTGTACCTGAGGGGCGTCACCTCGTCAAGGAGGGCGATAGCCTTATCAGCCTCTCCCAGTCGCAGATGGCGCAGGAATCGGCCGGTAGGTACGCCGGCTGGGCATGATTCCTCGCATGGCGAGGTCTTCTCTTTATGTTCCGGTATCAGCCCGGTATTACTGGGGTAGGCCGGATAATAGAATTTTGCAAAGGGCCGACTGCCCTGGGGCACGACCTTTACCAGCGAACGGTTCATCAGCGCTTTATAATCCATGTCAAAATAGGCGGCAAACTCCTTCACATAAGGCTCCACTACTTTACTGTCCTCCTTATCCGCCTCTAAAACCTGCGCCCCGATTCCAGGCAGATAGAACGGCACATCATAGTCAAAGAGATAGATGACCCCTCCGTGGATTCCGGTGGCCAGAGTCTTATCCGAATGGCCGGCAACCATCTCTTTTTCACCGTTACGGTTCAAAAGGATCAGAACCCCGCCTGCCATATATTCGCCTAAATAATCGCCAGAGCTCCCGCCTATTACCACAACGGGCACTTTCTCCTTGTATTCTTTCATATGAATACCAACCCGGTAACCCACATCGTCGCGGACAAACAGCTTGCCGCCGCGCATCCCGTAAGCCAGGGCGTCGCCGCCCAGACCGTGGACGATAATAGTTCCCTTATCCATGGTATTGGCAACGGCATTCTGGGCCGGACCCATTACCTCGATGGTGGGCCCGCTTAAGTTAAAGCCCAGATCCTCGCCGGGAACACCTTCTATCCTTATATATAAGTCCTCATACTGGAGGCGGGTACCGATATAACGCTGACCCCTGACATTCTGCAGAAGTATCTTCCGCGCCCCTTCCCCGGCAACCCGGTATATCTCTTCGTTCAACTCTTTATAATGTCTGCCTGCGGCATCGATAACCGTGAATCCGCCGGTACCACTCTTCCCTTTCCCGCTCTTTCTGCTTTTACTCGCCGGCATGGCTGACGCCGAGAACTTCAAGCTCTCTCTCATTGAGACCCACCCCCCGCAATATAAGTCTGTTCCCCCTGAAGGAACCCACATCGTAGATGCCGTTAAGCCCCATGACCTCCTGCATCTCGTGATGCCAGCCGTCGATCATATTTCCGATACGTTCCTCGGCCCAGTCCACATCAAGGCGATCTTTTAACTCCGGCTCATTTGTGGTCAGCCCCCAGGGACATTTTCCGCTGCTGCATCTCTGGCAAAGGTGACATCCGCATGCCAGCAGACAGGCACTTCCCACCGCCACCGCATCGGCACCCAGTGCGATAGCCTTCATAATATCGGCGCTGTTACGGATACCGCCGGCGGCAATAACCGATGCCTTGCTCCTGATTTTCTCTTCCCGCAACCGCTTATCCACGGCGGCAAGGGCCAGCTCTATGGGGATACCAACATTATCACGGACAATAGAGGGAGTAGCACCGGTTCCGCCGCGGAAACCGTCCAAATAAACCATATCGGCTCCCGCATGAACTATCCCGGTAGCGATGGCCGCCACATTATGTACAGCAGCTATCTTTACGCAGACCGGTTTATAGTTACTGCTCTCCTTGATGGCATAGATAAGCAGCCGTAAATCCTCGATGGAATAAATATCGTGCTGGGGCGCCGGCGATATGGCATCACTCCCCAGGGGAATCATCCGGGTCTCGGAAATCCCCTCAAGAACCTTCTCGCCGGGCAGGTGCCCGCCTATACCGGGCTTTGCACCCTGACCGATTTTTATCTGATAAGCCCGCCCCACATTGAGATACTCGGGGCTGATTCCAAACCGTCCCGAAGCAACCTGTAAGACGACACAGTCCGCGTAATCGTAAAGATCCTTATGAAGTCCGCCCTCTCCGGAATACCAGAGGAGCCCCTTCTTTTTTGCCACCCGCGCCATGGCTTTCTGCAAATTAAGGTTAATACTGCCGTAGGACATGGGAGCAAAGACAACGGGCATCTCCAGCCGGATTAAAGACTTCTGAAGGGCAGCAAAATTTGTAAAGTCATTTAACGACTCCGCCTTCCGCCCCAGATAGGTTACCATCTCCATGGGCTCGCGCTGGGGGTCGATTGATGGGTTGGTCACCTGACAGGCATTAAAGAGCAAATTATCCCAGTAAACCTTCACATCTGAATCGGAGCCCATCCCAGTAAGGGCCACGGAACCGGATTTCGCCTGAAGATGGAGACGGTGAACATCACTGTTCTTCCAGAGCCCGTTATCGCGAATACACATCTTTTTCTCTACTATCTCGATAGCGTCCAGCGGACAGGTGTACTCACAGCGATGGCAGGCACCGCAGGCCTTGCGGTTGGCGACGGGTATCTTCTTATCGCCCCTGGCCTCCATCCTGATTTCGTTGAAAGAACACTGTTTTGCACAAATTCCGCAGCCGTCGCACCGCTCTAAATCAAAGACCGGCCGGAAAAACGACTGCAGGCCCGGATGGACGTTATGGTTCTCAGTATTATCCGCTTTTCCTTTACCCGTTCCAACACCATCCAACTTATTCTCCGCCATCTCTCTAAACCCCCTCTCCATAACCGGTTACTACAGACTTCTCTATAACTTTATCTTCAGAACTTCCTCCTGCGGCTTCGACGCCACCACCCTTTACAACATCAGATTCATCCTCTATATAACCGATAACGCAGGGCTGACCGGCCCTGGGCGTTCTTATAGACTCTAACTCCGTCTCCATCTCGTAAAGCGCCGAGACCTCGCTGGCAAAATAACTGTAATCGCCGGCATCGCCAACGGTAAGGGGCCGCAACTTGGTATTGTCGGTAACGCTGAAGAGTCCGCCGCGGTATGCGGCCAGGATAGCAAACGGGCCGTTAAGCATAGCCGACTCGTAGATGGTCTTGATGGCGATAAGCCGACCCCGCACCTCTTCATCCTCTATCCGCTCCACCACCGACCAGTGAGGCGGCGCCAGGGCGATAGTGGCATCAGCTACGCTCAAGCCGTGCTTTCTAATCATCAGGTCAAGCAGATATGCCACCACCTCGCTGTCTGTCTGCATATTGCAGACATAACCGTAACCCTCGAGGTAACGGTTATTAATACCGTAAGAAGAAATCTCGCCGTTATGAACTATGGACATATCCAGCAAGCTAAAGGGATGGGCACCGCCCCACCAGCCAGGCGTATTGGTGGGAAACCGGTTATGGGCAAGCCAGGTATGCCCCTCATAATCGTCGAGGCAGAAGAAATCGTAAATATCCTCCGGCGTCCCCAC
>SLGU01000244.1 GCA_007136525.1 Desulfobacteraceae bacterium
AGAGATCCGGCGGCCCCGTATATATCCATGCCGTAAATGCCGACTTTTGCATCCCCGCTGCGGCCGTCATTGTAATTTTTCAGCCATTCCACGAGTTCGCGCACTTCCTCGTTGGCCCACATCCACCGGGGCCACCGGTCAAATGCCATCAATGCGGCCCGGGCGCTTTCAGGCGCGCCGGGCAAGCCCTTGACATACCGGTTGACCGGCACAAAGGCATTCCAATCCCCTTCGACCGCGATAAACGAAAAATTGTTTTCCTCGATCAGCCGCCGTGTAATTGCAGCCCGCCATTCGTAGAACTCCTGCGTTCCGTGGGTCGCCTCCCCCAGCAGCACCAGGCGGCGTTCGCCGATGGCCGCCATGAGGGGATCGAGATCCCCGGCATCCCGAAGCGGCTTGGCGATTTGTGTCAGCTGTTTTGCATACGCGTCAAAACCCGTATTGCCTTGCGCCTGGTCCAGGGCATTCAGGGCCGGGCAGTTCATGAGCACCATCATCGCCATGGCGATGAGCGGCAGGGGAATAGAAGAAGGCCTCATATACGCTCCCATTGTTGTGCGGCAGTGCTTCAGTGCCGCTGAAAAGGATTCCAAGTGCTTGATAATATATTGATTGAAAAGTATAGGGGTTCCGCATCACCCTGTCAATGGCAACATGGCGGCATGCCTTCAGGGCGTGGCCCTCGTGGGTTCGAGTGATTTGGTTCATGTGATGCGTTGACAAGCCCGCGTTCATTGGGTAGGGTTTTTCTTGTCAATCTTGACGGCTTCGCAAAAAGCCCAATATCTGCGTTGCGCGCAATATTTGAAGAACCTCACGTACGGCTAAGTACGCTCAATTCTTCAAATATTGCGCGCGCCTTGATCTTGAACTTTTTTCAAAGCCGTCTGATCGCGACTTTTACGCGTCCGTCAATCTTCAATTAACATCGGGGTCGGGGTCGGTATCGATACCAATGCCGACCACGACCCAGAGAATCTATGGGGAGAAAATTCATGATGGCAATCCGGAAGCTGTGGCCCAAATTGTTCCACATCCTGCTTTTTGTGCTTTTCCTTGCGGTATGGCTGCCTGTTAACGGTCAAGCTATGGATGCAGAGCCCGAAAGGGAAAGGAAAATTGCTGTTTTGCCCTTTGTGGTGCATGGCGATGCGCAGTACCAATATCTGAAACAAGCAATTCCTGAAATGTTCGCATCGAGGGTCTCGGGCGTCCCCGGGTTTCTGGATATCGACCCTGCCGGTCTTGATCCGGGCCTGGCTGCGGCCGCCGGAAAACAGGCCGGTGCGGATATTGTCATCTACGGCGCTTTGACCGTGGTGGCGGGGAGCTGGAGCCTTGATGCCGTCCTGTTGGCGGTTGCCGATGAAAAGAAGGCGGAATCATTTTCCCGGTCGGGCGTGGCTGTGGACGGTTTGATTTCAGGAATAGATGCCATGGCCGCAGACATGGCCGCATTGATAGCAGTTAAAGGGGCACCGGAAGCGGCAGAAGACAGGTCCCGGGCGCCCATAGCCGGTTTTGAGATGGCCGAGCCGTTGCGCCGGGATCTGACCCGCGTCTGGGCCGGCCCGGAAATGCGCTATAATTTCAAAAGTCTGGCAGCCGGAGACGTGACCGGTGACGGTTTGATCGAGACGATCCTTGTGGATTCGGATGCGGTTTACGTATACCGGGTGGAAGATAACAATTTCCGGCTGATTTCGAAAATCGACGCGCCTTCACATACGAACTGCATCGCCGTGGATGTGGCCGATATCAACGGCAGCGGCAGGGCTGAGATTTTCGTCACCGCAAAGAACAACCAGGACAATATGCTGCGTTCTTTTGTGCTGGAATACCGGGAAGGCAGGTACCGCACAATCGTGGACAAAAGCCCGTGGTTTTACAGGGTGGGCCGTGACCCTGACACCGGGCCGTATCTGCTGGGACAGCGTCACCAGGTCGCGTCAGAACCTTTTGCGGCTGAAATCGTTCGGTTGGTGCCAGAAGATGGGGATTATCTGCCCGGGGAAATCTTTACGGGTCAGGACCGGGGGATAAATGTCCTGGGGGTGGCAGCAGGGCCTGTTTCAAAGAAGCCGGGCTCCCTTTTCAAGGGATTTGCATACGACAACCAGGACAGGCTCCAGGTGCTGGGGGCCGATGGCACTGCGGTGTGGACCTCCAGGCGTCAATACGGCGGCAGCACGCTGTTCATGGCGGGGCCCCGCAGGGGACAGGGCGATCTGCATGACCGGTATTACCTGCCGGGGCGTATGATTCATCATGCATCGGACGAATCAGCCGGCATATTTACATTTCGGAACGCCGGGCTTGCCCCTTCCGGTTTCGGGCGCATCCGGGCATATAAGGGGGGCGAGGTGGTCAGCCTGGCCTGGGACGGAGACGAACTGCGGGAGCAGTGGAAGACCCGCGAGTACGAGGGGCATTTCCGGGATCTGTGCGTGGCGGACCTCACCAATGACGGAAACGCCGAACTGGCGGTCCTGCTGATCCAGAGCGAGGGGTTGGTATTGTTTTCCCGGCCGAAGAGCCAGGTGCTGTTTTTTCCGTTTGAAAAATAATTTTTTTTTGGTGGCAACATACCAGAGAAATCCTCAAACCAGCAGATAACGCTTGTATAATTGTGGAGAAATAGATCAATGGCTGTCAGGAAAAGCAGAATACAGGGTTGCAAAAGGTAAGACGCCTGGAAGCTTTTTTTCTAAACCGCCATTGGACCTCGGATGGATTTTTGAAATAGCTTCCAATGGTGAGGGAAGAAGGTTTTTTAATAAAAAAAGCCGGGGAATAACCCCCGGCTTTTTGAGCTTCAGATTGTTTTTAATGAATCAGATGGCTTAAAAATCTATCCGCCATTGCAGGCCGAAGTAGAGTAAGTCTTCATTTTCGTAGTCATACATGCCGACTTCTGGGATAATGCGGGCCCTGCCGTCCTGGGAAAGGGGAACAGTAGCCTGCAGGTAATAGGCCATTATATCCTCATCGACATCGCCAAGTTCGTCATTGCGAAAGCCCACGCCAGCTTCGACACCGATGGTGTCCAGCTTGGCGCCAAGAACGACTGCACCGGCATAAGTGTTTGCATCTTCAATGTCATCCGGATCAGTTATATCAGCCCTGCTTAACCTGCTCCCCCAAGCTTGGCCGAAGTTGCCGACGTTCTGGCCGTAAAAACCGCCTACATTAAGATACAAGGGGTCCATCATGGTGAGCCTGACGTTGGCGCCGGCCCCCCAGGCAGTAAGGGTGTCGCCATCGCCGTCGTTTAAGTCATAGGTCTGAAAGGCACCGGCAAGGTTCACGGCCACGCCGTCCATCCTTATGTCATAGCTGAGCTGCAGTTGGGGCAGCAAGACTTCGGGATTGCCGGTAGTTGTTGTTCGAAGCAAAGGAGCTAATACAGCAGCAATATCAGCAGGTATTTCATCATCCTCATCGAAAACGAAAGGAACAGGATAGGTGGCTTGAAACGGTTTTACCAAAGCGATTTTTAAACCCTCGACAGAGAGTTGAACCAAGGGCTGGCGGCCGCTATAAGGTACAAATTCCAGCAGGCCGTTATCGGTTCCGTATACCTGCGTGCTGATGAAGGATCCGATGCCGAAAGGTGTGTAATGCTGACCGGCGAGCAGCTCGCCGAAACCCAGATCGACAGTGCCGTAAAGAAGGCGAATATTAGCGTTGCCGCCCCCGGTGCCATACTCAAACCTTCCGCCGACATTGCCTGTTTTGACATTGGCGCCAATACGGGCATTCCCCTGTAGATCATGGGTAAACCGTGTGGTATCGGCTTCATCCAGATCCGTATAGAAAGTGCCCACCCTTGCGCTGCCGTAAAGATCCCATTCGCCAGCGGATACGGGTACGAACGTGACCAGTAGGAATACTGCGGCTAAAAAAATCGAGCCTAACTTTTTCATGTGTTTCCTCCTTTTGCTGTTTTTTTTGTTTCATCACAGAACGGCACAACGCCAAAAATTGCATAAGCTGTTACACTACCTGAACATCTGCCCGGTTCGAAACCTCCTTGACTTGGTTACAGTTAAGCGGCCCCTGTTTTACGAAAGCGGGCACAG
>SLGU01000266.1 GCA_007136525.1 Desulfobacteraceae bacterium
GATGTCCCCCTTGAAACCACCATCAAGTGGCGCCCCATGGTTCTCATTCTCGGAAACTACTCCTCCGGCAAATCCACCCTGATCAACGAATTTCTGGGTGGGGACATACAGGCGGTCGGCCAGGCCCCTACGGATGATAGCTTTACCATCATCACCTGGGACGAATCCGCCCCCCCCGACAGGCCTATTGAAACCACCGAAGTGCGCGACGGCAAATTCCTTCTCAATGATCCCGAGTATCCCTTTGAAATCCTCAAAAAACACGGCCAGCGCTTTGCCTCCCACTTCCGGCTCAAAAAGGTCAACTCCCCGTTTCTCCGCAACCTGGCACTGATCGATACCCCGGGAATGCTCGACAGCATCACGGAGAGGGACCGGGGGTACAACTACCAGGATGTCATCGGCGACCTGGCCCAGCTGGCCGACCTGGTGCTGGTCCTTTTTGATCCACACAAGGCCGGGACCGTCCGGGAATCCCACACCAGCCTAAGGGAAACCATTTCCACCCGAACCTTTGAGGACAGGGTGCTTTTCGTGTTGAACCGCATCGACGAATGCGCATCCCTTGCCGATCTCCTGCAGGTTTACGGGACCCTGTGCTGGAATCTTTCGCAGATCACCGGCAGAAAAGACATTCCCACGATCAACCTGACCTATTCGCTCAGGGCGGCAACGGTTGCCCAGGCCCGGGACCCCGAAGCATCCAGCTTCCTTTACCATCTCCAGAACCAGCGCAAAATGCTCAAAAAATCCGTCCTTGAAGCGCCCCAGCGGCGCCTGGACAACCTTGCCACCTTTATTGAGACCCACTCTGAGAGGCTCGACCATTTCCTCGAAGCGATGATCAACTACCGGATGGGACTTCGCAAACGGCGATTCAGACTATGGGCCGCCGGTACGGTAGCGGGCCTTCTTCTGGGCGGCATTGCCGCGGTATGGGCCAGCCAGAGGGGAGGATTCGGGCACATTTTGGACCTTCCGGTATTGGGCATCGGTTTCACCGCCTTCCTGCTTTCCCTGGTCATATGGAAAATTCTGCCCATACGAATCATGGCAAGACTGTACCACAGAAAGCAGATGCGGCACATCGACCAGTTGATCCCCCTTGGCAGCCAGACCCGAAAGGACAGCTGGCAGGCGGTGCGCGGACTGGTTGCGGACTATCTGGCCCGGACCAAGGGCGCTTTTTCCCTGGCCGACGTCAAAAGCGAATACAAATCCATCCATAAAGTGTGTATCGAAGGCACCCGTGAAGTCCGTGTCGCCCTGAACGAGGTGTCCGACATCCTGAAAAACGGTCATTACGAAAAAGAATTTCCCGACGCCGAAGACGAATAATGCCACGCCGCATCACCGAAGTCTCGCCGCAGAAAAAAAACAGCAATCGTTTCAATATTTTTATTGACGATGAATATGCCTTTTCACTGTCTTCCAGACTGGCGACCGCCATTCACGTGGGCGGCACCTTAAGCGAACAGCAGGAAAATGCGATTAAATGCGAGGATGAAATTGAACGCGCATTTGATGCATCCCTGCACTATTTGAAATACAGGCCCCGCAGCAAGGTTGAAACGTCCCGGCGCCTCGAGGTGAAAGGCTTTGGAAAGGCGGCTATCGAAACCGTCTTGAAGCGCCTTGAGCACTATGCGTATATTGACGACTTTGAATTTGCGCGGTTCTGGGTGGAAAGCCGGACAAGGAACCGGCCGCGCGGCCTTTTCGCCCTGAAATACGAACTCAGGGAAAAAGGTATAGAAAAACACGTGATCGAAAAAACGCTTGCCGGCTTCGATGAACATGCGCCTGCATGGCAGGCCGTGGCAAAAAAGCTTTCCGGCTGGTCAACGCTTCCGGATCACGAACTGAAGGGTAAAATTTACAGTTTCCTCAAACAGCGGGGCTTTGCCTTTGAGACCTGCGAAGACATATGGAACCGGGCCCGGGAAAAAAAACAAGATGAATTAATTCGGTAACCGGCTTTTCCCCTACTTCTTCCTTTTTCCGCTGTTTCCTTTTGCGAGCACCTCTGCAACAGCCATGTAATCACGGCTGCCGTTGCAACTTCTCCGGAAAAACACCACGGGCTTTCCAGCATCGGAGCTGGCCGCAATGTCCGTGTTCACGCGGATGGGGGTTTCAAATACATACCGGCTGTAGCGCTCATCCGAGTGAAGCCGCTCCAGGATATCCCGCCCCACGCGGGTCCTCCGCTCGAAAAAGGTCGGCACGATGCCGGCAACCGTCAAATCGGGATTTATGTCCTCCCTGACCGCTTCGATCGTATCGAAAAGGGCATCCAGGGCCCTGTATGCATAGGGGTGTGTCTGGCATGGCACCAGGACTTCTTCTGCCATGGCAAACACGTTGATGGTCAGCAATGAAAGGCTGGGGGGCGTGTCAATGAAAACGAAATCATAATTGCCGATGACGCCCGCAACCGCTTCTTTTAAACGGTTTTCACGCCCCTCCTCATCAACGAGTTCGATTTCCGCGCCGGAAAGATCCGGGTGGGACGGCAACAGGTGCAGATTTTCCCACGCGGTCTGGATGATGGCCGCCGCCGGGTCATGGCTTCCCGGATCGCTGATCAGGTCATAAACATTGGTCATCCCCTCCTGGATTTGGACGCCCAGACCGGCGGTCGCATTGTGCTGGGGATCCATATCCACGATGAGCACCTTTTTGCCCATGGCGGACATGGCCGCGCCAAGATTGACGACCATGGCGGTCTTTCCCACACCGCCTTTTTCATTGGCCACCGCCAAGAGCCTCGTTTTTTTCGCAGGCATGCATCATCCTCCTTGTTTTGTTTTGCTTTTCCCGGTGTCTGTAGACGCCCTTGCCGTTTAAAGGCTTTCTTCGATCTTGCCCATAACGCGCCTGACTGTGGCCAGTCTGGCCTGGATATCACCTATGGTGCTGATTGCCTTAGCTTTTTCTTCCGGTTTTTCATCGGCCATTCGTTTGAGCTTCAGCAGATCGGCGTGATATCCGGTAAACCGGCTGGCCATCTGAAGCATCATGTCCTCTGAAATGCTTTCGATCAGTTTGAAAAAATACTGAAACTTGATATTCTCCCGGTAATTTTTGAAATAAAACACCAGGGACGCCTCGGTTTCCTTTTTCATTCGCCGCATGCCGGCCTTAAGCGCGGGCATATCCCTGTTTTCAGGGCTTTTGTAACGTTTGAACAATTTTTGCACGGCACTGGTGAAACGGTAAAAGCCGAGCTTCATGAACGCCTCGGTCTTGAGGGTGCCCGTGTAGTCAAGGGTCGCCGCAGCCGATGGTATGGATATCCCCCTGTTTTTCTTGATATTCGACAAATCGATGGATATCGATGCTGCGCTGCCTTCAGCCCGGTTATTACCGCCGTTTGCACGACTGAAATCGTCCTGCCCGACCGCCTCGATCATCTTCCGGTACGGGGCGCCAAGGGATTCGAAATACTTCACGATTTCGCCCTCCCGGGTTTTGATGAACCCGATCATGGACGGATTGACATTTTCAGCCATGTAGCGGTCAAGATCCTGCTTGAACGCCTGGAATACGGCAAACAGGGCGTCTGAAAAATCCCCTTTCTCCAGCAGGGGCCTGAAGGGGTCAAGGGACACCTGGTAGCCCCGGACAAATTCCACGATACCCGGTACCAAATCGCCGTGGCGGATATCAAAAAACTTGTCCATCTCGGCTTTTATTTCTTTTTTCAATTGAGAAACCGCCCCCTCCATGGCCGTTTGGATCATGGAGCGCACATGTTGTGCTTCCTCCTGGGCCTTCCCCGCCTTGTCAAGCAAGCCCGCAGCGGCTGCACGGTCGGCCGCGAGCACGCCCCGGCTGATATCCAGCCATTTCCCAAAATCCGCTATGAGTGCATTCAGACAGTGCACCTGGCTTTTGAGGAGTATGGAAAACCGCTGTTCAGTGATCATTTTTCGAAAATCCCGGTGGAATCGCGCTTCCTCGGACCTGGAAAAAGAAACCAGCGCGCTGTCTGTTTCCCATTGCGAAAGGCGCATGCGGTCTTTATCCCCAATGGCTTCGGGTGCCGCCGAAAAAAGGGAAAACAGGGAAGAAAATAC
>SLGU01000141.1 GCA_007136525.1 Desulfobacteraceae bacterium
ACCTCCGGACCGGTCATCGATAAACTCTTTGCCCGGCCGAATACCGTCGTCAAAAAAGACCTCACCATTGAAAAAGCCAATCAATATGTCAGGGCTATTGAAAAAGCCGGCGCTGCCTGCTTCCTGAAAAAAATGGCGCCCCCGGGCGCGGCGCCTGTGGCACCCGAAACCGTCAGCCCCACCCCAAACCGACAGGAACCATCGGATACCGCAGGGTCGGGCCTCAGGGTGATTCCGGTGCAAACCACATATAAAGGCGAGGAACGGTTTTTTCCAAAGCAAATTGAAGGGATAGCCGCTTCTTCCAACGGCCTGGATTTAAAAACAGACGATCTGCTTGACGTTCCCTACAACCGGATCACTGCACTGGCAGCCTATTCTCCATCGGATGCGGGAAGCGATGTGAACGGCAGTCCCATCCATTTTCTGATATTCCTGAAGAACATGGAACGGCCGTTTCTTATGGATTCACGCCTCGTTAACTATTCATCCTTCCAGGAAAACCCCCCTTCCAAGCCCGCCGCTGCATTTCGTGGTTTTCTGCATTTCCTGTGCCGGCAGAATACCGGCATGATTCTGGAAGAAACCACATTTGATTTTATTTCCGGTAATGAGCTTCCCGTCTTTGACAACGAAAAGGCCATGAAATATGTCACCGCTATCGGGCGGCTGATCGAAGCAGGGGGCGAAGGGGAAGAGGGTTAAACAAGAACAGGCGGCCCGGCCCGGTTCATCAAAACCCGAGCAGCCGCCCCCCCTGGTAAACGGCAAAGGCGACTATCCATGCCAAACCCGTCGTATACACCACGCTCAGCGCTGTAAAGCCGTGGGAGCCGGTTTCACGCCCGATTGCCACCACCGCGGCAATGCACGGCAGGTATAAAAGAACAAAAATCATCATGGACAGCGCTGAAAGCGGCGTCATGCCCGAGGCCCTGAGGGCATCGCGCAAGGCTTCTGAGCCGGTTTCATCCCCCCCTGTGGCGTAAAGCACACCCAGGGTCGATACCACCACTTCCTTTGCCACAAAGCCGGTCATCAGGGCAACGCTTCCCCGCCAGTCGATGCCGATGGGGGAGAAAACGGGTGATATGGCCTTGCCCAGCCTGCCCAGGTATGAATTAGCAGTTAGTTCCACGCTCTTTTCGCGCTCGATCTGCCGCAGGGCCGCCTGTTTTTCCGCCTCCAGAACCGTTGCGGCTTCCGTATCCGCTTCGGTAATCCTTTCCATGTAAACCTGGTGCACCTGATCCATTCTGGCCGAATACTCCGTTGCGTATTCAACGTCCCGGGGAAAGGACGAAAGCACCCAGATAATCACGGAACCGGCCAGGATGACCCCACCCATTTTTTTCAGAAATATCTTCGCCCGGTCCCACATGTGAATCATCAGGCTCTTGATCATGGGAACCCGGTAGGGCGGCAACTCCATGACAAAGGGGGCCTCTTCCCCCTTTAAAAGCACCCGCCTGAACACCAGGCCGGTGAGTATGGCGACCAGTATACCTGTCAAATACAGCAGAAAAATCACTGTTCCCGCATGTGCGGCAAAAAAGGTGCCCGCAAGGATGATATATACCGGCAGCTTGGCCGAACAGGACATGAACGGCGTGATGAGAACGGTCAAAATCCGGTCTTTCCGGCTTTCCAGGCTTCTTGCAGCCATGATGGCCGGGACGCTGCAGCCGAATCCCATGAGCATCGGAATAAAGGATTTGCCGTGCAGCCCGATCAGGTGCATGATCCGGTCCATTAAAAAAGCGGCCCGCGCCATGTAGCCGGTATCCTCGAAAAGGGCAATGCAGAAAAACAGGATCAGGATATTGGGAAGAAAAACGATCACCGCGCCGACCCCGCCGATGACGCCGTTGATCAGAAAATCCGCCAAAAGACCCTCCGGCAGCATGCTGCCAATCAGTAGGGAAAGCCCGGCAACACCGTCTTCAATCCATTCCATGGGGTACTCCCCAAGGCCGAAGGTCAGCTGGAACATGGCCCATATGAAAAAAATAAAAATCGGAAAGCCCAGAAACCGATTGGTGAGAACCAGGTCGATATTCCTGGATATATCGACGCGCTTCCGGGGTGAGACTTTTAACACCTCCTTGATGACCCCCGCGATAAAGCCATAGCGCTCGTCGGTCATCACGATTTCAGGGGCCTCTTTGAACCGGTCGGCCACCCAATTATTGAGATCGTCGGATTTTTTCAAAACCGCTTCGGCGTCAGCGGGCCCCATGAGCAGGCGAATCCGCTCCTTGATGATGGCGTCGTTTTCGATGAGCTTGACGGCAGTCCATCGGGGGTTGAACGGAAAGGCTTCACCCATGCGGGGCTCGATCACCTCACGGAGCGCTGCGATAGCGGTTTCAATATCCTTGCTGTAGCGGACCCGCCGCTCCTCGGGTATGGCCTGGCCCGACTCCGCAGCAGCAACAGCGACCCGAAGCATATCGTCAAGCCCTTCGCCCTTGTTCCCGACGGTAAAGACCACGGGGACCCCCAGCAATTCGGACATTTTCTCCGTATCAATGGTGTAACCCCTTGCCCTCGCAACATCCGCCATGTTCAATGCAAACACGACACGGCAGTCAAGCTCTCTCAACTGGTTGGCCAGATAAAGGCTTCTCTCAAGGTTGGAGGCATCGATGATATCGATCACGACATCCGGCTTCTCGTCGAGAATAAAATTCCTGGCAACGATTTCCTCGATGGAGTAGGGTGTAAGACTGTAGGTGCCGGGCAGATCAATAATCTGCAGGTCGTAGCCGAAACGCCGGATGACACCCTCTTTTTTTTCCACGGTGACGCCGGGCCAGTTTCCGACCTTCTGCCGCGTGCCGGTCAACTGGTTGAAAATCGTCGTTTTACCGGAATTCGGATTTCCTGTGAGCGCTATGCGCAGTCGCCCCTTATGCATATCACGTTCCTTTGACATCGATTGACTCCACTGTAATCTCTGCTGCTTCCTTCACACGGAGAGAAACATGATTTCCGTTGACGCTCAATTCGAGGGGATCTTTAAGCGGTGCATATTTTTCAATATAAAAGACAACGCCACGGCTGAGTCCCATCTCGATAATTCGTCGCCGGAGTCGAATCTCTCCACCCACGTTTACTATACGGCCCGTCTGGCCTTCCTTCATCTGGCTTAAATTCATTTTCCCCTCCATACAGCACTTCCCCGAAATCGTTTTTATATCGGCAGATGCACACATGAATGTCTCAAAGTTTTCCCTGCATGCCCCCGCCTTCCGGCCTTGCTGCTGATATATCTGAAATCGTTCGACCCAGTCTTCCCCCGCCCGGGGGCAGACCTGGATAAAATCCATGAACGCCGCGAGGCTGTCCATGGTGCCCGCGCCCAGCGCATGCTCCATCTTGCAGGCCTCTTCTTCTGCAATAGTCGTATCGATATTCAAAACCCGGGTTAAAAAGGTCTTAATAATTTGATGCCGTTTTTTTATTTCACGCCCAACCCCTTTACCCCTATCCGTCAGTTCCAGGTATTCATATTTTTCGTAGTTGACCAGGCCGCGTTCATTGAGAACCTTCAGCATGCTCGTAACAGTCGGCATCTTGACCTTGAGTTTTTTCGCGATATCCCTGACCCTGATTGCCTTAACATCCTTATCGCTGTATAGCTCAAACAGCGCTTCCAGATAATCTTCCATGACAGGCGTCAGGGGTTTTTCCTGTGCTTCAGCCATTATTGGGACTCCCTCAATCAGTTCTGAAAGATGAACTTGTTAGAAGCTTCAAACTTTGATAGGAACTTATAATGTCGACCCGGCAGGATGTCAAGAAAAAACTGCTTTTATTGCACGGATAAGTTGGATCGGGGAAAAAAGGGGGCCCTCGGCCTACCGGCCGCCGCGTCTTGACTCGCGTGCCGCGGTTTCAGGATCAATGTTGCGGGTGACAACAGGGGAAAAAACATACAATACCATCAGCGCAAACGCCAGGTACCCAAAATAAGGGGTAAATACGAATACAATGCCCGTTATGAACAGGCTCCAGGTCACCCATGGATTTCTATCCATAAAGCGGCCCATATGAATATATCTTACA
>SLGU01000214.1 GCA_007136525.1 Desulfobacteraceae bacterium
AAATCGCCTACCTGATTAAATTCTGTCTGACCTGTATCATTGATTTGTACCAACTCTTTATTCACAGAGATATCAGGATTGGGATCCACATCTTCTTCTACAGTTATACAAAATACGACTGTAGTATCCTTACAACCATAATGGTTTTCAACAGAAACAAAAACTTCGAAATAACCAGGGTCGGAGCTGCTAAACTCGAAACTTTGCCCACTACCCAGCAGATTGTTATCAGTATCATACCATTCTATTACCGGATACCCTGCAGAATAGGTATTTGGCCATCCTGAAGAAAAGATAGGAAGCGGAATATACAGTTCTAATTTTTCATCAACTAAAATAGTCTCACAGCCCGTTGGGAACAGACTCAGATCGGGCTTGGGTGTTATAAAAGCTGCCGGAATACTCATTGTGGAACAACCTGTTGTTTTATCTGTTACTATTAAAGAATACGTTCCAGCCAGAAAAACAGTGATTTCCGGTGTTTCTGCCCCATTGCTCCATTGATAGTGGAATTGAGAGGTGTCTATAACACTGGGAGTTAATGTATGACTTTTTTCCTCACACTCCATTAACCAATCCACCGTAACCTGAGGTGTTTCATATACAGAAACACATAGTGTATCATAATTAACACAACCGGTTTCAGTGTCTGTGACCTTCAAATAAAACTCAATTTGAGAAGGAAGAGGGTCAGGCATAAAACCAAAGGCAACCGTTCCAGAAGCATTATTACTGTTGTTAGGGTTGAAATTTAAGGAAGGCAGGTTAGAACTCCATTCATAAACATAGTCCTCATCATAAGGAGATGACAGGTTGATATTGATGAACTGACCTGGGTTTACACAAATGGACTTATTACCGGTGATTCTGGCTCGGGGAGTACTGTGAGAGAAAATGTAGATTCCTTCGGATAAGCTGGAGCAGCCAAACTGATTGGTTGCTTCAACCTGATACAACCCATGCTCTGTAGCATAGAATGTTTGCTGGTCAGCACCGCTGACAGGACTCCCTTCCCTGTACCATTGGTAAGCGTCCATGCCGGCACAAGCCTCCAGTAAAAGAGAATCACCGGGACAGAAAATTGTATCTACTGCAGCTATTCCGCATACAGGAAGTTCATTTACTCGTACCTCTTTTTCTATTACCACAGTAGCACATACAGGAGAGGTTCCGGTAAGTGTTACAGTGTAAAGCCCTGGTGTACCATAGGCTTTTTGTGTATCCTTTGTGAAAGATGTGGAAGCATCTCCAAAATTCCATTCATAATCATATCCACCGTGCGTAGTAATTGACTGGAATGAAACGGGTTGGTTTACACAAGCCGGATCAGGGCTGAATGTAAAATCAAGGTCACAGTTTATCCCGGGGGTTCCGTTACAATCGTCTACAACCACAAGTATTTCTCTGATTTTGGTGCATATGCCATTGGATACTTCTACTTCATAAATGTAGCTTTGAATGGTTGCAGGATGAGACGCAATGGTGTATTCGTGACCTGTTGCGCCTGGGATAGGTGAGTTGTTTAAATACCACTGGTAGGTAAAGTTCGGATCAAACGAAGTACTAAGGGTAAGGTTGGATGGTGCATCAGGAATACAATACAAGGTAGGGCCATCGGCTGTAATAAAATCAACCATAGGGGGATTGATGATTTCAATGGCCATCTGGTCTGATCCACTGCATGAACTCACACTAAGTGTTGCATTATCCGGTGTGCCATGCCATCGCACTTGAATTTGTTCAGTCCCCTGACCTGCCAGGATAGTACCGCGGTTGGCAGGACTGATAGACCATTCGTATCCTCCCTGAGGTACCGGGAGAGGAGCAGTGTAGATCTCTTCAGCATCCACACAAACCTGGGTATTCCCAGACTGTGAAGTTATGGTGGGTGGGGGCACAGCCTCTACTGTAATCGTTTCAACATCGGAAGTGCATGTAAGCGAACCTCCGACGTCAATCTCCTGATACACCTCTATAGTCCATGGGCCGCTCCCATTTAACAGAACCACTATAGAATCTTTATCACTGCCCATATATGAAAGAATAGCACCACTGGCAGGGGGGTCAATAGACCAGACAAAATCACTCCCTTCTGTATCAGAACTTGCCTTATAGGTCAGGTAAGTATCCGGGCAAACAATGGTAAGTCCATTAATGGGATTCAATTGTGGTGGGGCTACAATTTCCACCTTTGTGATGGCTTCCACGTTGCAAAAATCGCCGGGAGAAGCTGATTCGGCTGTAATAATGTATTCACCTGCAGTATCCCATGTTATTTCGCTTTCATCTGAAGCAGTAACATCTATTATGGGGCCAACGGGCGAAACCGACCAGTTAGAAACATCTCCATTGGCAAAATAAACAGCTTTGCTATCCTCACAAAGCAAATCCTCATCAGCAGAAAATAACCTGAAAATGGGCTTTACCTCAACGGTAAGCGTACTTTCGCCCTCGCAACCGGCAAGAGGGTTATCATACTCTACAGTAATTTCATAGGTTCCCGGGTCAATAAAAGTAACACTTAGCTCACTGGTGTTTATATCAAACCCGTTGGTATTGTAGTTGCCTCCGCTTATGGCCCATGTATAATAGGTCCCGGGCAAGCTGGGGAGCGTAAAAGTAGCATTTGCCCCTTCGCATAAAGTAGCAGGGCCACTAATGGGCAGATCCGGATATAAAACGGGAACATTAATGGTGGTTGCTCCCTCACAGAGAGAAGTTCCGCAAGAAGGTGTTTCCAGAGAAACAGTGGTGGGCACACTGTAAGTAGCATCCCATTCAACGATAATTTCATCTGTGCCCTGGCCCGCAATGATAGTACCACCGGTAACTGACCAGATATATTGAGAACATTGATCACTGGTTGTAAATACAGATGTTTCTCCCGGGCATACAGTGCCATCGCAACATTGAGAATTAATAACAGGCCCCTGCTCATTTACAATTTCAATAGTAAGGGTATAAGAATCACTGCACCCACAGGCACTTGGCATATCGCCTTCAGCGAAGCCGCCATACTCTGTTACCGTAAGTGTAACCTCATAGGTGCCAGCCTGCTCATATGCATGTGCAGGGTTGAAATCTGAAGAATAGTTTCCATCACCAAAATCCCAGAAAAACTCTCCACTTCCTGTGGAAAGATTGGTGAAATTAACCGGCGTATTTAAGCAGAAAGGGCCTGGCTGAAAGGAAAACTCTGCCTGAGGACCCTGAATCAAGCATATTTCCCGGCTAATGGTTTGTTCACACCCATCGCCATCCGAGATATGCACTGTTATATAACCTGTGGTCCCGTTGCCCCACTCTATGCTGATGGGATTTCCCGTAAAACTCGCAGGTGTCCCCCCCGTTATGGTCCACTGATAAGTATAAATAGGATCATTGGGATACACTGTATAGGTATGAGTAGTTTCTGAGCATGCTACCCCCTGGGATTCAGGTTCATCTGCTGTACCACCTTCGGGGCATACTCCCTGAGGAGGGCAAATTTCTTTAAGATCTTTTAAGCTGAACTCAGGACAACAAGTCTGCGCTTTAGCAGAGGGAGAATAAAGAAAAGCCAATCCAAAAATAAAAAAAAAGCCTGGCAAAATGCCGAAGCTCGAAACTGGTTTCCTTAGCTGTTTTTTTGATGGTGTAGTTTTTTTAATCATGCGGGTTGTTTTTTGATTTATAATCTTATTTGTGATTTCAGTTACCGGTAAGAAGAGCCTTGTTACTAATCTTCTGTTTATAAGCTTATCAGATTGGTAGGTTTGATGTTTTTATCGTTTAAATTTCATAAGCCCCCTATGAATAATTGTATAATACAAACAGAAGAAATCAACAGTCATTCAGTGTAGGTGCTCTTTATTTTAATTTAGTCTAAATAAATGTAAGAATATTTAACACAAAAAAAAAGTTTTTCTTTACTTTTCTTTGTGTTCTCCCTATGGTAACCAATTCTATTGCTCTCAGAAACCTGATTTTTAAAGGGCTTCCCACTTTTTCACCCATTCATCCCCTTCAGGATCATTTTCTTGTGGAAAACACGGATGAAA
>SLGU01000285.1 GCA_007136525.1 Desulfobacteraceae bacterium
ATTTTTCAATCTGACCTGAAAAGAAACAAAAAGCCGGCGGCCAAGAAGAATCCGCACGGTTTCCGCCCTTGATGTTTTTATGAAGAAAGAAAGCCCTCCCTCTGAAATGTCAGAAATTTCTCCTTTATAATACTTTTCAATTTTTTTCCCCGTAACATCAAGTAACTGGAACAACAGTTTAACAGGCAGCTTAATCCGTTCATACTCCCGCCTTTCCATCCCTTTCTGCTCCAGGGCAATTTTAATTTTATCGTTTTTGCGGCAGTAATCGAACAGCCTGGATTCCAGGGCCGGTGCTTCTGTTTTCCATTTCTTGGTAATCGCGCTTTCCAGGCAGCTTACCCTGACGCTGCTCTGGGCGATGAGGGAATAAGTGGATACGGTGGCTGAAAAAAACTGGTCGTTGCCAAAAAAATCGCCTTCCTTGAGGACTTTAAGCAGAATGTCCGAGGGCCGGGTATCAACAATATCAGTTGTTTTTTCGCCGGAAAATATGGCTTTAACTTCGCCTTTATTAATAAAAAACAGGCGCTTGGATATCTGCCCCTGTTCAATGATCACTTCACCGGTTTTGAAGCTGACGTTTTTCATGCCGTAGTAAAGGGCATTGCCTTCATTAAGGTTGAGCCGGTCATATAGGTCGCTCCACACCTCCCTGTGTTCCGGATCGAGGTCCTGATTTTTGGCCTCATCAATGGCGTCCCCGGCCCTGACGATTTCCGTCAGCGCCATGGGGTCGACTTCATACAGTTTGTCACGGAGGGCTTCGGCCTTTTCAAACTCTTTTTGCTCGACATGCGCCAGGATCAGTTCAAGCAGAAGCTTGACCGCTTCATCGGTCCTGTTTTCACTCACATACTGATCAACGCGTGCTTCCTGCGCCTTGATGTCGCTCATACGCTTTCCTCCTTTGTTACACTCCACGGCACTGTTGGGATCGGCCTGGGCCTTTCCAGTGAATCGGGTCTGCGGTTTTCAAACGCTTCTACCGCTTGATCTCGGCAAGCGCCCTTACGGCGGCGGACCGCACGCTTTCAGGTTCTTTCCTGTCAAAAAATTTTTTCTTCCGGATGATGCTGTCAAGCGCTGAAATCGCCTGGCCGGCTTTCATCCGTCCAAGGGCTTCGCAAGCTTTTTCCCTGATTTCATCCCGATTTCCCCTACTGGCAACAAGGGGGTTTGAGGACAATTTGTCGATCAGCCAGGGGATGGCGGGTTTGTACTGCAGGGCCCCGATAACCGAAATGATATAGGGCTGCAATTGTTCATCCACATATTCAAACTTGTCGTGCAGGATCCGTCCTGCATCCCGGCCGCCAATATTTTGTATGCTTTTTATGGCCTCCCGCTGCACCCTGTAATCCGTTGAATCGAGGCATTTCTCAAGGGCCGGAAGATGCTCCTCGTTGCCGAGGCGGCCCAGAAGCAGCACCAGGTTCCGGACATAATACCACGGCGCTTCCTCTCCCAGACGACGCAACAGGGGCGGCACTGCCTGGGGGCCAACCTGCGTGATCGTCTGGATGATACGGTTTCGATCCGACATGTCGCTGCTCTCTCGCAAGCGGTCAAGAAGTGTTTCCATATTTTTGCTGCCAAGACTGACAAGGCTGTCTATATCTTCCTTTTGAGGTCCCTGATCGGTTTCCCCAGTTTTTTTAAACGTTTTTGCCATCAGGTCGTCAAGAAGTTCCTCCTCTGCCAGCTGCTGGACCATGTTTTGGGCAATGTTTTGTATGGCATCGTTTCTTGCGGGCACTTCACGGGCTATCTGGTCATAGGAATCGATGATCCTGGCCACCTGGTCCCTTTTGCCCGATTTTACCAACCGACGGACAAGGTTCGCTGTTCTGCCGGATACCATCTCGAAGGCATCGACCGCCTCTGTTTCAAAACGGGACCAGGCGGAGAGTGTTTTGGACAGCTCCACGCGGAGGCCGGTATGACCGGTGGACTCGAGCTTCTCGTCAACCCTTGACATGATGGTGGCCACAGACTTTCGAATCTCCACATTCTCATTGGCCAGGGCCTTTTCCATGCGTTTCAAAAGCATAACGACTTGTTTTTTTTCCCCTGCTTCCACAAGCTGTGAAAAAACATCCGGCAATGACGCTTCCACATTGGCGTCTGCAAAAACCTCATCGCCCGACTCGGCGATGCGTTCCAGGGCGTCTGCAAACAGGCCCGCTGCAGGCCCGGAAAGGCCCTGCTGTTCACCCGGGGACGCGGTCGGTTGTTTCTCCGCCCCGTCGGTTTTTGTATAAACTTTTTCCGCCACACGCACATGGAATATGCCTTGCTTTTCAACAAACCCCGGCAGCCCGCCCTCTGTATCAAGTTCTTCCGTCGATTTTGCCAATATCTGTAAAAAATTGTACAGCTCTTCTTCGTCAAGCCCTCTTTCAAAGGTGATGGAGTTGATGCCCAAATCCGCCATCATTGCCTTGAAAGCGCGAACGCGATCCGATTTCTGCAGCTTTTCCCGGAGGACGTCTCCCTGGATCAGCAGTTTTGATTCCGCCTCGGCGTATTCCAGGCTTTCTTCCGTTTCAAGAATATCTGCTATGGCCTGATAGAGCCGATGGATACCGCTTGTGACAATATTGCTGTCCGGTGGGTAAAGCCGGATATTGGTAATCGCCCCGTTCAGGGCAAACAACAGATCAACGGCTTTTTGTGAAGGCCGGAAGGAAGCCATGTGTTCATGCCTCACAGATTATTTGCGATCAATCGCCCCAGCAGCCGTTTCCGGCCCTGTTGACATTCAATATATCATAGGATCGGAAAATAATTCTTTCTTTTTCCAGTCTGTCTGCAGGCAGTGCATCGATCTTCATTTCCGCAAGCATCCGCCGTGCCTTTTCGGGTGCCGGTATCGCGTCAAGCCCTTCACCGATGCGTCTGCGGGTAACCGCATTGAAAACCAGGGCGGTATGCCCATCGGATGCAACGGCAACGGGTATGGGGCGCTCACCGGCAATCCGGGCGGCATAAACCACTTCTCTTTCCCTCGAACCCAGTGACCCGGCCGCACACTTGATCACCATGAACATATTGCCGTCGACAAAAACAACGAGGTCAAGCTTCGTGCGATAGGGACTGCCCGAAACCTCCAGAAAAAGGTCCATATCCACCTGGATATCCTTGCGGTCATACCCTTTTTCATTGACCAGGTATTTTTCAACAGCTTGCCGGTTGGCCTCGGCGCCGACATCGAGCACCGGCTTGCCGGTTACGAAATCGGTCATCACGCTGTGGTTTGAAAAGCCGGCGGCCATGAGCTTATCCTTGGTTTGCACATATTTTAATAATAACACGGGATTCCGGACAAATCAAAGGGGCCTGCCCCATCAGGGCTTTTCAATCAACGACTTTCCTGTCATTTCAGCAGGTTTTTCTATGTTCAGAATTTCCAGGATCGTCGGTGCAATATCGCCCAGCACGCCCGGACGAAGCCTGCCCCCGCCGCCTGAGCCGTTGACCAGAACAAAGGGGACATCGTTCATCGTATGGGCTGTATGCGGTTTTCCGGCCTCCAGCATTTTTTCCGAATTGCCGTGATCCGCCGTTACCATTACCGTGTAACCGTTTTCAAGAGCGGACGCGGCTACTTTTTCAACGCACTTGTCCACCGCCTCGCAGGCCTTGACGGTTGCCGCCATGACGCCGGTATGCCCCACCATATCGAGATTGGCGAAATTCATCACCACCAGGTCATAACGGCCCGATCCGATCCGCCGGACCGCTTCCTCGGCCACTTCAAAGGCGCTCATTTCCGGTTTTTCATCATAGGTGCGGATATCCCTGGGCGAGGGGATCAAAACCCTGTCTTCGTTTTCAAAAGGTTTTTCCTCGCCGCCGTTGAAAAAATAGGTGACATGCGCATATTTTTCCGTCTCCGCCAGACGGAGCTGCCAGAGCCCCTTTCTGCTGATAACTTCCCCCAGGATCTTTTTGAGATGAACCGGCCCGAATGCCACGGGAAGGTCAAAGGTTTCATCGTATTGGGTCATG
>SLGU01000335.1 GCA_007136525.1 Desulfobacteraceae bacterium
CGGGGACCAGGCCAAGGCCGTGTTGGCCATGCCGCTGTCCGCCCTTGTGGCGTTTGAGCGGGAACGGCTTGCCGGGCGGATCGCATACGTGGAAAGGCAGATAGCGGCCGGAAAGCTCGATGTGCCCCCTGAAGTGCCGGATGTGAACGTGGTGGCCCTGGCCCTGGCGCCGGTTGTCCTGTCCGACCGGATCAGCCTGCCCGGGGTGGTGGCGCCCTGGGTCCGCTTTGATATCGCGGCTGAAGTGCGGGGGCAGGTGGTTGAAAAGCGGGTGGAAAAGGGGGTCCGCGTGGCAGAAGGGGACATTATCGCCGTAATCGATGCCCGCGAGTATGAAATCGCCGTTTCTGCGGCCCGGGCATCTTATGACGCGGCTGTTTTATCAAAGAACCGGGTCGAGGCGTTGCACCGGCAGCAGCTTGCGCCGAAATCCCAGCTCGACGATATCACGGCACAGGTGGATCGCTTCAAGGCCGAACTGGACAGCGCCGAGCTCAATCTCCTGCGCTGCACCATCCGCAGCCCCATAAACGGCATAATCAACAATGTGTATATCGACCGCGGCCAGTACCTGAACTTTGCCGACCCGGTGGCCGACGTCATGCAGATGGACCGGGTAAAAGTGAGCGTGGGGATTCCCGAGTCGGACGTGACCGCGGTGAGGACCGTGGATGATTTCAAGGTGACCATCGATGCCCTGGGCGGCGCGTCCTTTGCCGGCCGTAAGCATTTCCTGGCCCGGTCCGCCGACCCCATGGCGCGTCTCTACGGCCTGGAGCTTATAATCGACAATCCCGAAGAAGCGCTCCTGCCGGACATGTTCGCCCGCGTGGACATCGTCAAACAGCAGGTGGCGGATGCACTGGCGGTGCCGCTGTACGCCATCATTCCCGTTGACGGTTCCCGGACCGTGTATGTGGTCTCCGACGGCCTGGCCGAAGCCGTTTCCATTGAAACCGGCATCCAGGAAGGCTGGATGATACAGGTGACCGAGGGGTTGTCACCGGGCGACCGGGTGATTGTCGTGGGCCACCGGCAGGTCGGCGACGGCCAGCGGGTGAACGTGGTGCGGACCGTCACCGACATGGCCGACCTTTAAAGGACAATTTCCCCCGGTTAGTACCGGCTATTACCCTTGCAACTGCAGGAGAACGCTGATATCTCCATGGCTCGCTTGAACGCGCCCTGTGATAAACGGCAAGGCCACAGGGCGCTTGTCCAAGCTTCGCCAGGAGCTATCAGCAACCCCCTGCAATTGTTGCTGCGGGTAACACCCGGTGCCACTGTTTGAAATTGATCGATTTTATAAGGACAATTTCTCCACATATGAGATTGATCATTAAAAAGTGAATCACCTTTTTGCCTGGTGTGCCATAGAAACGCAGCAAGTTCTTGTCTGGAAAAACACCATTGCAGGATGGAAAAGGGCCTTAGGCAGGTTTATAAAGTCTTATCAAAATTGATGGCACCGTAAAAAGTCGAGATCAGACGACTTTGAAAAAAGTCCAAGATCAAGGCTTGCGCAATTTTTGAAGAATTGATCGTACTTAGCCGTACGTGAGATTCTTCAATAATTGCGCGTAACGCAGATATTGGACTTTTGCGAAGTCGTCAAAATTGGACAAATTCGTTGGGTGATGGTGGGGTGGGGTGCTGCCCGCAGGCAACATTGGGGGGACTTGGTGATCGCTCTTGGCGCAGTGGAGCAAAACATCCCGTATTGTTTGAGCCCCGGCCAAGGGCGAGTTTACGGGATGTTGCGGAACAAGCCTTAGAGCGATCCCAAGGACTCACAGTTGCCAAGGGTAGCACACCAACCCGCTATCACCCAATGAATTTGAACCTTATTTCTGTTTGCTGTCTTTACGCTTTCTGCCCTGTCAGTATTGATGAAAAGGCATCACCATTACTTGGGCGCCCTTTTCGAGCCCTTCGCTGTTCATGCCGATCCGGATCAACCCGTCGGCGTCCAGCATGGTCCGGATCAACCCGGAGGGTCCCAGAACCGGTTCCGCAAACAGCGCACCTTCTTTTTCAACCGTGCGGACCCGCACATAATCGATGCGCCCCTGGGCCGATGAGAGGTTTCGCGTGAGGATGGCCGGAATGCGGAAGTTGTTTCCGTCAAATGCGCCCCTGTCCCCGCCGATGTGCCGGATGCAGGGCTTGACGAATATTTCGAAAATCACCATGGCCGAAGCCACGTGCCCGGGCAGCCCCCAGATGCTCTTGCCGCCCGCTTCTGCGAGGATGGTGGGCTTGCCGGGTCGAACCGGCAGCCCGTGGACCCGTATGGCCGATCCGGGCAGCGCCTCGATGACCTCGACGGTCAGATCCCGGGTGCCAACGGAACTGCCGCCGGAGACGATCACCATGTCGCATTGGGAAAGGGCGCATTCAGCTGCGGCAAAAAGGGGGTCGAAACGGTCTTCGACAATACCGTAGGAAACGGGGACGGCCCCGCATAAATGAATGGCGGAAGAAAGGGTATAGGTGTTAATGTCCCGAATGAAACCAACTTCCGGGTGCCGGTCTATGGGGACAAGTTCGTCCCCGGTGGAAATGATGCCCACAACGGGTTTTTTATAGACCGTGACCCTGGACATGCCCATGGCGGCGATGATGCCGGCTTCCTGGGGGCGCAGAAAGGTGCCGGGCGAAAGCAGGCGCGTGTGTTTCCGGATGTCCTCGTCTTTTTGTATGACATGGGTGCCGGGGGCCACCCGCCGGTACACCTCGATGGTCATATCATCGATTTCAGAGGCGTGCTCGACCATCACGACCGCATCCGCGCCTTCCGGAAGCATCCCGCCGGTGGCGATCCGGGCTGTCTTTCCCGGCAGAACCGTTATGTCCGGTTTTTCCCCCATGGCAACGGACCCGCAGATATCCAGATACGCCGGGTTCCCCTCGGACGCCCCGAACGTGTCCGACGCGCGGACCGCATACCCGTCCATGGTGGAGCGGTCAAATCCCGGAAGGTCGATATCCGAGACGACTTCTTCGGCCAGAACCCTGCCGCCGGCCGCCAGCAGGTCGACGGTTTCTATGCCTGTGCCGGAGAATTCAGCGATATATTCAAAAACCGTTTCAACCGGTGTGACGTTGAAAAATTCCTTTGTCATGCGTATGAAAATCCTTTTTCATTGTGCTCTTTGTGTTCAAACACTTCCAGATCCAGTATTCCCTGCCCGATGCGGGTGACCGGGCCGGACATGGTAACGGCAAATTCATCACCGATGGCGATATCGAGCACTCCCCCCGGCATGTGAACGGAGATGTTGCGGCCGCAAAGGCCGAGCCGGTGGACAACCGCTGCGGCGGCTGATGCGCTGCTGCCGGAAGCAAGGGTGTAGCCCGCACCCCGCTCCCATATTTCGATGGCAAGGCTGCTGCTGTTTAAAACCTTTGCAAACTGCACGTTGGTCCGGTTGGGAAAGACCGGGTGGTTCTCGATTGCCGGTCCCAGATTTTTCACCCGCCGGACATCGAGTTCTTTTTCAATGATCACGCAGTGGGGGTTCCCAATGGTCGCAGCGCAATAGATCACCGCTTCGCCGTCGATGTCAAGCCGTTCATTGATGACCTCGCGGGGCGCCCCTTTAACAGGGATCTTTCGGCTGTCAAAGCTGACTTGTCCCATTTCCACGGATACGCTGCGCCCGCCGGCTGACACCCGTGCCGTAACATCTCCGCCCATGGTGGCGATAACAAACGGGTCTTCCCCGATCAGGCCACGGTCCATGAGATACCGGGCGAAAATCCGCAGCCCGTTGCCGCTTTTTTCCGCCTCGCTGCCGTCCGGGTTGAATATGCGCACCCGGAAGGGCGCACCTGCCGCCTGACTCGGCCCCCATAACAGGCCGTCTGAGCCGATGCCGTAGTTTCTGTGGCATATTCGCCGGATCTGCTCCGGAGCGGGTTTCGGGCCGGCCTCGGCCGGGTCCATGACAATATAGTCGTTTCCCAGTCCATGGTACTTGTAAAATTTCATTGTTTCACCAGTC
>SLGU01000152.1 GCA_007136525.1 Desulfobacteraceae bacterium
GATTTGACATCCTCGGGTTTAAGGCCATGGCGTTTTGCGATCTTGTTAATTTCTTCTTCCGTAATATAGCCCTTGGCCATTCGCAGGCTCAGCTGCCGGTCTATTTTTTCATACTTTTCATCCTTTTTGATTCTTATGCGATCCTGGATTTCTTCTTCCGCCATCCCATGGAGCTGGGTGAGCCTGACAATCTCCTCCTTGGAGACAAACCCCTTGCCCATGAGGATGTTGATATGACGGTCTATATCAACAATTTTATCCGCCTTATCCTGGATCGCGCTTGTCTTAGCAGCGGCAGCTTCTTTTTCCCGCAGGGCGGGATCGCTCATGACCCGTCGTATTTCAGGGATCATGCTGATATGTTTTTGCGCTTGAAGGCCTTTGGTCGGATGGTTGCGCAGGCGGCTCCATTCGGACTGCTTCCGGGAAATGGCGGATTCAATGGCTTCCGGTGATGTTTCCGGCGGATTGATTGAAAGCTCAAGCAATATGTAATAGTTTTCGCGTTCCATAGGTATTTAACTGTCCGGATTCAAGCGCTGCCTGTCCCCAAAAAACGGCTTGAACCAAATGATGATAGAGAAAGCCTGGCGGGACGTAGATGGGCATCCTGTTTTAATAATTATAATAACAGGTTGAAAAACGGTCTTACAGCACCATGTGTTTCTGGGTTCTGATCTTGGCCTGTTCAAATTCCTCCCCGCTTATGACGGATGCGGTATCCACCACGACATCTATTTTTTGCGAGTTGCTGATTTCTTCCGCAGTGATATGGAGCCGTCCTTCCTCATTGAGTTCGTAGGCAATTTCAATAGGAGAGTCTTCCGGCAGGTCGGGCGGAAGGTTCAGGACCGCTTTTTTAATCTCTATGGCGTTTTCCACGGGAATTTCAACATTGTTGGTTTCGCTCTCCATTATGCGGATCAATACGGTTTTCTGGTTGTATCCGGCGGTATAGAATTTTTTCTTGATTCGAACCGGAACCGGGGTGTTCCGCAGCACCAGGTTGAAAACGATCTCCTCATCATTGGGGTTGTGTGCGACCACCCCGAAGCTTTTGCTGGTGACATTCCTGACATTAAGCATTGCATTTTCAACGCTGGGGAGTGTATACCCGCTTTCATTGGCAAGCGCCATGGCCGCTTCCTTGAAGTCCTCGGCCGATATTTCTTTGCGGTCAATCATTTCGGTGAGGGTTTCAACCCGTTCTATGTTTTTTTGGGTTTTTTCCGAAATGCGCCGGATGAGATCATCATTCAATGCCAGTTTCCAGCCATAAATGGCGGCCCCTTTTGCAACAGCTTCATCCGGGTCAAAGACTTTGGGCGTAATATTGAATTCCTTGGCGATTTTTTCAACGACCTGGGGCATGCGGGTAGCCCCTCCCACCAGGATGAATTCGTCAAAGGTTTGATACCCTTTTCCGTTTGCCGCTTCAAGCATTTCCCTGGTAAAATCGATGGTCCGGTAGAGCAGGTCTTCGGTCAGTTCTTCGAATTTTTCCCGCTCCAGCATGAGCTTGATTCGCTGGCCGCCGTGGGTGATGGCGATAGGCGTCTTGGCGCGCTGGGTCAGGCTTTTTTTGGCTTTTTCCGCTGAAAGCTGGAGATCCTGCCATGTGTCCGGATCATCGAGAATATCTTCGCTTGTCCCGGTTTCTTCCTGGAATTTTTCGACCAGGTAAGCGACAATCCGGTCGTCCCAGTCTTTTCCGCCCAGGTTATGGTCTCCGCCCGTGCAGACCACTTCAACGGCTTCCTTGGAAATGAATATCATGGTCACATCGAAGGTGCCCCCTCCCAGATCATATACCAGGACGGTCTTTTTTTCGCTGGTTTCAAGGGACCCATAAGCAATAGCGGCTGCCGTAGGCTCGTTGATGATATGGCGGACGTTTAATCCGGCTATTTCTCCCGATTTTCGCGTTGCTTCCCGTTCATTGATGCCGAAGTAGGCAGGACAGGTAATCACTACGTCCGTGACTTCCTCGCCCATGTATTGCCGGGCATCCTGGGCAAGTTTTTTCAGGATGTATGCGGAGATTTCTTCCGGCCGGTAGCGCTGACCCCCAAATTCGAAGATGAAGTTCGGTTCGCCCATGGAACGCTTGATAAAGCTGACAACTTCGTCCGGGTACAGCTTGGCGCTTTCCTTTGCCACTTCTCCCACAACGATGTTTTCTTCGTCGAAAAACACGACCGAGGGGGTAACCCGTTCATTTTCCGAGTTGGGTATGATGACCGCTTTGCCGAATTCGTCAACGTAAGAGATGGAAGAATACGTGGTGCCAAGATCGATGCCGAAAATGCGCTTTATCGTTTTCTGGTTCAACTTTCGCCTGCCTTGTCGTTGAGTGTGTCATTGTAAATATAAACAGCAACCATTTCTGGTCGAATCACCTTTCCTTCCCACTCGTAGCCGGGGCGCAGGCTTTCCGCCACGAGCCTGTTTTTTTCAGGGTGGTCGGTATCGATTTTTTTAATGATGCGCTGTCTGTGGGAGTCGAAAGTGTCTTCGGCGCAGGTAAACGGGTATACACCCTGGAAGGTGAAAAGGTCCTCCATGTCCGAAATGATCTGGTCCATGAAGTCAAGCATAAGGTCGGCGGTGTTTTCGGTCGGGGCTGCATGCGTATAGTGGGATTTGAATTTTCTCGTATCATCGATGATCTTGATAATGTCCGTGATTATGGAAAGCAGGTGTTTTTTGATGATACCGTCCCTGAAATCCTGCAACTGTAAATGCAGGTCATCGATAATGCGATTTTTATGCGCGTCGTATTTGATCTTGCCTTCGAAATGAGCGGTGAGCTCTTCGATCCGGCGACTGATGTTCCTGATCTCATTTAAAATGTCTGCAGGATGATCTTGTTGTGGTGTTTCCCTGCCCTGACCGTCCTTGTCCGGCGCATCACCGGGATGGCTGTCGGTCTGCTGTGCTTCACCCGATGTTTCTTCAGGGCAACTATCCGGTAACGCCGATTCACCCCCTGTGTTGCCGCCGCCGATTCTTTCGGTATCTGCAGCGTCGGGGTCTTCATCCAGCATTATGCCGACTTCAAGCATATCACCGGGGTCGTCGCCGGGGGGATATGCTTTGCCGGCCTTGTCGTTGTCATTGTGGTTCATATATGGCTGCCAAATGATTGCTGTGGGGATTGTCAGAAAATACTTCAGTATATCTGCGGTTTGAAACAAGCCGCCGCCGCGATCTTAACCGAAATCCGAATTTTGAGATGTGTTCTATAAACATTAAAGGTCAAACAGTAGTCTTTGTCAAGTAAAATATGGGTCTTAAGTGTGTGAATAGTACTTTAATTAAAACATGTTATGCGGTCTTCCGCATTCAGGGCGGGCATTATTTCAGGAAATCGGACACCTGTTGCTTCAGCCAGTCTGTCCATTGGTTGATGCCGTCGCCGGTTTTTGCCGAAACCTCGAATATGTTCATATTGGGGTTAAGCCGTGAGATGTGTCCGTAAAGGGTTTTCATGTTGAAGTCCGACAAGGATAGCATGTCGGTCTTGTTTATGACCAGGACATCACAGGTTGAAAACATCAACGGATATTTCAACGGCTTATCGTCACCTTCCGGAACGCTGAGGATCATGACGTTAATGATGGCGCCTGTGTCAAATTCGGCTGGGCAAACCAGGTTCCCCACATTTTCTATAAATACAAGGTCAAAATTTTCACTTCCCAGCGCTTCCAGACCCTGTTTTACCATATTTGAATCCAGATGGCAGAAGCCGCCGGTTCTCAACTGAACGCTTTCAATTCCCGCCTCCCGGATTTTTTCCGCATCCACCATTGAGTCGATGTCCGCTTCGATCACCCCTGTTTTATAAGTCTGCTTCAGTGCAACGAGGGTCTGCAGCAAAAGAGTCGTCTTGCCCGCCCCCGGGGAAGACATGAGGTTGACGACAAAGGTTTTTTCGGCCGTTAACCTTTTGCGCAATTGCTCGGCTGCAATGTCGTTGTCCGTAAGAATGC
>SLGU01000217.1 GCA_007136525.1 Desulfobacteraceae bacterium
CGCTATTGCCCGTGTTCCAGTGGATTTCCGGGTGGACGAGCACCACGTGGCGTTCTATGTTCATGAGGCGTCCGGCGGCGGTTTCTAAAAGTCTCTGGGCTTGCAGATGATCTCGCGAATCTTGAGATCAAAGAAATTTGACATGTGCGCGGGTTTTATGACAAGGGCGGAATCCGCCCCGCGGCCGGTACCCCCGATGGCCACTATATCTTTGCCGGTCAAAACGCCCCCGTCTGCGGCCATGACGGTGATTTCCACGGCCACCTTGCTGCCGTGTCCCAGCAGTCGAAGGGTGTCTGCGATAACCAGCACCGGGTAGCTCCCCGAATATTTTTTCGCGATGGACCGTTCCACGCCGGACAGGGCGTGGGTGGCCTCGACGATTTTTACGCCATGGGCTTCCAGTTCGCTGCGGACCTCCGGTTTCATGGACTTCTGAAAAGGCTCCCGGAATCCGCAGTGGTACGTGACCGCAATAATGGAAAAACCATTGAAAATATCCAGGGCTTTCAGCGCGGTGTCCCCGGTGGACGATGCCACAACAACTTCCCTGATTTCCAGTTCTTTTGCCCGGTCATGGGCCAGTTCAAGGGTTTTGTGCGTATTTTCAATGCCTGGTTTTTCAAAAAGAGAAAGAAGGTGGACCATGACCATGGCTGTACCCCTTTTCCTGCCTATGGTTATTGGTGATCAATGGATGCGCAAATATGTCGATATATTATATTGGAACACAGGGTGAATCTCAAGGAAAAAGCGCGGGAAACGCTTGGGGGGGGGTGTGGGACATGAAAGGAGATAGCCACTAAGGGCGCGGCTTTCCATATCCCGTGTATGCGTATACGTGATCCGTGCGTTTGTCCCCGGATCTATTTATTTTTCATAAACCGGCTTCTGAAGGAAAGCGTTTCGGATTTCACATATCTTTTCAAGGTTATTAGTGAATGCCTCTACAACTTGGGGATCGAATTGGGTGCCCTTGCCTTTGGCAATGATTTCTGCCGCCTTTGATTCAGTGGTCGGTTCCTGGTACGTCCGCCAGGAAAGGAGCACGTCAAAAACATCGGCAACAGCAGTAATTCTTGCGGCGTGCGGTATGGCCGTTTTGGACAGCCCATAGGGGTAGCCTTGTCCGTCCCATCGCTCATGGTGATATATGGCCACCTGCCGTGCGTATTCGATCTCAGGTGAGTTTGGATTATCAAAAATATTGCCGCCGATGAGTGTATGGGTTTTCAGGATTTCATATTCGTTTGCGGTGACCCTGCCGGGTTTGTAGAGGATGGAATCCGGGAGTCCCAGTTTCCCGATATCATGCATGGGCGCGGCAATGCCCGTGTAGTATGCCTCTTCCGGCGTCATCCCCACCTTTTCAGCCAGAAAGCCGCATATTTCGCCGACCCTTAAAATATGGTTTCCAATTTCATTGTCCTTGAACATGCATATATGAATGAGCCGCCGGATGATATCCGAATTGGCCCTTTCAAACGATTCAATGGTCTGCTGCAGTGATTCGTATGATTTTCTGAAATTTTTCTTAAGCAGCGTTTTCCTGCTTTGCTTTTCGGAAGGAGAACGCATGTGGTGTTCGGTTAACAGTGCTTGTAACTTTTGCATTTTCGTTTATTTTCCTTATTCGCGCGGTTTCCTTCAACGGGTTGAAAACCCCTTAAAAAGGCTCAGATTTCATTTGCTCTCGTGCGTCTGCCTTTACCCATGCAAACAATATGCCATCCGGTTGGATGAATTTTGTATTCAATATCCTGAAGTGCACATAATAACTGGCTGCATTGAGTTTGCAGGCCTTTCTTTTTTGTGGGAAGAATTTCAGAAACAGCCTTTCTGCCTTAAAAAGGGCTCATTGATAATCGATGTATGGGAAATAGCGTCTACTTTTTTCAGACAAGTATGAAAAAAGTATACAAAAAACGGGTAATGACATATGTAGAAAATGGGTTCACAGCATTTGCTGAAACTGGCGGGCATGATGGTTGTGCTGTTTATAACCATATGGAATGTAGAAAAAAGCAGCAATTCCGCTTTCGAAAAGGAGCATGGGAAAAATGGCGACCATTGTCGTGACGGACGATGACCCCGTCATCAACCGGCTGATTTGCAGTGCGTTGCAAGGGGAAGGGCATGAATGCCACCCGGCCTACACCCTTTCACAGGGCCTGGAAGCCGCCCGGCAGAGCCGTCCGGACCTCGTATTCCTTGATTTGGCCCTGCCGGATGGAAATGGCCTGGTCTGGCTGAAGGTGTTTATGGATGTGCCTTCAATCCCCGAGGTGGTTATCATCACGGCTACGGGGTCGGAAACAAGCGTGGAAGAGGCGATCCGGCAGGGCGCCTGGGATTATCTCCAGAAACCGGTTTCTGTGCGTTCCCTGGCCCACCTTGTCCGCCAGGCCCTCCGGTATCGCAATGACAAGATTGCTAAAAAAGAGCCGGTTGCGCTCATGCTGCACGGTGTTATCGGCGAAAGCCAATCCATGCACGCCTGTCTGCAGCAGGTGGCCCAGGCCGCGTCAAGCAGCGCGCCCTGCCTGATCCATGGGGAAACGGGTGTCGGCAAGGAGCTTATCGCCAGGACTATCCATGTAAACAGCGCCCGCAAGAGCGGCCCTTTTGTCGTGGTTGACTGTGCATCTCTTTCTGAAACCCTTGCCGGAAGCGCGCTTTTCGGCCATCGAAAAGGGGCGTTCACCGGCGCCCATGCAGACAGGATTGGCCTCATTGAAAGTGCGTCCGGCGGCGTTCTTTTCTTGGACGAGATCGGCGAGCTTCCCCTGGATGTTCAGAAAAATCTGCTGAGAGTGCTTCAGGAGCAGCGTTTTCGGCCTATTGGGGGCGTCAGGGAAAAGGAAAGCGATTTCAGGCTTCTCTCGGCAACGCACCGGGACTTGGACGCCATGGTTGAAGAAAGGGCCTTTCGCGAGGACCTGCTCTACCGCATCATGGGGCAGCAGGTGTCGGTGCCGTCCCTCCGCGAAAGATTGAGCGACTTGAATTTGTTGACGTCGTATTTCCTTCAAAATATTTGCGATCGGGATGAGATTCCCGTAAAAGGGGTGTCGCCTGATTTCATTCCTGCACTCAAAGCCTATGAATGGCCGGGAAACATTCGTGAATTGATCAATTGCCTGGAGAATGCACTCGTTTCCGCCGGTGACAAGCCGGTACTGTACCCCCAGGATCTGCCCGCCTACATTCGGGTCAGGATCCGGACCGGACAACTGGCAGTAAAAGATCTCAAGGCAGAAACCCGCCGCGCCGTCACCAGGGACAAACCCGCCCCTGTACCTTTCGAATCCACTGCTGTCGTCCCTGAATCTGAAAATTTGCCGGTTTTTACGGGTGAGCTGCCGACGCTCAAGGAAGCCAGGAAGGAAGCGATGGACACGGTTGAGAGGGCCTACCTGGAGCGGCTTCTGGGGAGCGGGGAAAAAAGCGTCGAAGCACTTTGCCGGACAGCGGATTTGTCCAGGCCGCATTTTTACGCGCTGCTCCGGAAATACGGCCTGGCATCGCCCAGAAGAGGGGGGGCGTGAAGCAGGGTTAAGGCGCCCCCCTGAGTTGCCGTTGATCATTATGCTTGGGGGTGTTTGAGAAAAACGTTTACTGCCTGCGATTGATAATTATTATCATGAGGATTTAAGGGGGGGCAAGAACAGGTGCAGGGCACGAAATAAACTGCCCGCAGGCCGCGAAATGTCAGCAGCCTGCGGGCAGCATCGCAGGAGGAGCGAAAATGAAAAAGTACAAAATATTAAAGCAAATACCGTGCCATAGTATAAGCATCTTGAATGGGGGACTGTTCTATGGGTGCTGTCTCATGAGGCAGAAAAGCGCATATTTTTGAGACATATTGTGACAGTGAGACATATCGTAGAATCATGAAAAACGAATTGCGAGGGTGGTTCGTGGACATCCCTGATAAATATTTGCAGCCAAAGGGGTAAACGCTTTTCATTCAATATA
>SLGU01000321.1 GCA_007136525.1 Desulfobacteraceae bacterium
ACTTGCAGAGAATGACTCTCCCGGGGCAAGATCTCTTCCAACAATATTCACAGTTTTCATTTCTCCATCATCATAGTAATCTGATATCTCTGACTGTGGAATATCTGATTCCTCCGTAAGATTTCTCAGCAAATCGCCCAAAGAAAAGGAATTTCCTGAGGTTGCAACCTGGGTTAGGTTGGTCTGCCTGAAAAAGCTGAGGGTGGTCAACGCATAAGGGATGTCAATATTGGAGATATTGGTGTAGCTTACGGAAATAAATGCAGATCCTGTGGAGGCTATGGCGGTAGGCCTTATCATGGTTTCGGCAAGTTCCATTTCAATGGCAGGAAGCACCTCAAGGCCATTTGGCAGGGTTTCAAGCTCATCATCGTTTCTTAAAACTACAACATTGTAGATTCCCTCAGGCACATCAGCCAATTGCCATCTAACCTGCATTTCCATGCTGTTTTTAAATTGCGTTATGCTGCCATAGGTTACAATTTCTCCATTGGAGTCGGTTAGATAAACCTGTGCATCGGGCTGGAATCCGGCACCGGTTACCATGGTGGTTACGCGCCCCTGACCTACGCTGGATGGGGAAACACTGCTGATCTGGAAGGGAAGTAGATCGGCTCTGATCTGCACGGTTTGCGGATTGATGAAATATGACTGTGTGCTGAGCCTGAGGTAATAATCGCCCTGTAGAGTAGTGGGCACCAGCACGGTAAGATCGGTTGAGTTGATCTCTCTGTGGGAAAAGTCGTAGATCACTCTATTGGGAACATTCCCGTAAGCCACATATATTTCATTGTTGCCAACAGCCTCACTGCTTTCAAGGGTAATGAGCATGTCCATGTCGGCTTCGGTTTCAACCCTGAAATATACAATATCGCCGCGCATGAGTGGTTTTTCGACCCACTGGCTCAGAGGCAGTTCTTCGATGGTAACCAGAGTAGGCTGATCTGCTGCAAGGGTGTTGTTTTCAAAGTTTCCTTCCGGAATAGATGCGGTAATGTTGGTGCGTGCAATTCCGAAATATTCTCCCGGTATTACACCCGGAATTTTCGAATCAAGGGTTCTAATCTGTGATTCGCCGGGCTGCAGGTTGATGTGTTGCTGGTTGAAACCCAGTATAGGGTCTGCATTTACATTCAACTGCTGACCGGGTGAAAAATAAACAGCATCCTGAAGGTTCCCCACAGCTCGATTGGCACCCACATTGGTAACCTGGTACAAAACAGATACATCCTCCCCGGCCAGCGAGTTTTCGGGCATCTCTATCATATCCACAATCAGATCGGATGGTTCGGGCACAAGTATATTGCGCTGCACCGACATGATGTTGTTATCCAGTGAGTTGTGCTCGTAAAAACTGTTATTGGCATTGGTTTTAAGCACAATGAAAAAGTTGCCTGATTCGAATTGTGGGATGGTGACCCCTATGCTGTCAGAGTAGGACTCACCGGGTTCCAGACCAGCACTTTTCCATTTTACCCCCACATTTCTGCTGGAAGGTGTAAGGGTGGGTGATGAACTGAGAAACACCCTGTCGAAATAACCTGTCGGAACTGTTGCCTCGCCCACATTCTGCACCTGGTAATGCAGGTAGAATTGTTCACCTGCAAAGATTTCTTCAGGAACTTCCATGCTTACCACTTCCAGATCGGCAAAGGGTGCCAGGTTGATCTCAACAGGCAATATGAAAGTGTTATTATCCCTGATGGTATCGTATAGCCTATTGGTAACATCATTCACAACGATGATATAATAGTTTCCGTCCAATCCGTTGGGAAGTGTAACATTCGTAAACCTATTGTATGATTCATCAGGCAACAGGATGGCGTTACGATTGATTGTCCTTAATATAGAGGCATTCTGCAAAGATGGCTGATCATTGAAAAATATCCGGTCAGACCACACTGGCCCCTGTGTTTCAACAGGCCCCTGATTGGTAACAGTAAAGCTTACATTGACCTGTGTGCCTGAAAGCAGATCTGCATCGGTTGAAACATTTGTAACGGCCAGGTCAGATATCTGTTGAGGTGTAGACTCAGAAACCGCTATGGAGTTACTTGTTCCCATATTGTTTTGAAGCCGTCCGTCTTCAAATATACTCTGGGTTGCGTCTGTTCTCACATGAATATAGCGCTCACCTAATATATTGGTAGGTAGGGTTACTTGTACCTGATTAAAATAGGATTCTCCTGGATTTAAATGGCTTACCCGATTGAAAGTGCCCAGTACCTGACTTTGTGCCATGTTGAATTCCGGGTTTGCCGAAATAAACACCCTGTCGCTCCAGAGTGCGAAAGCGCCGGCCTCTCCTTCATTAGCAACCGTATAGTTTATGGTGATCTGCTCACCGGCAATAGCCTCAGCAGGTGCATTAACCGAAGTTAGTGCAAGGTCAGGGTATAGCCCCGGCTCTACAAAAATGGCTTTGGAGTAAAAATTATTATTATCGAATGGCCCTTCAAATATTTCATTCTGGGCATCGGTGTGGAGATGAATATAATAGTTTCCGGTAATACCACGTGGTATGGTGATGGTTTCAGTCACCGTGTATCCCGTTCCGGGGTTTAATTCATTCCATATAGACCTGTTAACGCTTTTTAAACGCGTT
Organism: Desulfobacteraceae bacterium; assembly: GCA_007136525.1. The sequence goes on from SLGU01000321.1 coordinate 2,606, forward strand.
TTGGGGGCTTCGAAGTTTTGCCACTGCGAGAAATAGATATGGTCTCTCAACCTGTTTTCGGTTGGATAAGGGCTGCTGGCGCCCTGATTGAGCACTGTCCATGATACTTCAATCTCTGCTCCACTTACAATGGTTTCGGGTACTTCTACCTGCTGTACAATAAGGTCGGCAGGTGGGGTGAGGATCACCTCTAACGGTTGCGAAGTCACGTGGTTGTTGTTACGGCTAAACTCCTGAAACTCTTCAGTCGCATTGGATAATACATGCAGGTACCATGTCCCTTGAATCTGATGAGGTATCACAACAGGGGTTGTCATTGTATAACTTTCTCCCGGTGGTAGATAATCGGGTGTGGAATTCCATAGAGGATATTGTGAACTGCTGATAATTTCTTCCCCAAAAGCATACCGTCTGAAAGCTACTGTGTCAGAGCGAAGTATGGTTATTCCCACAGGTTCAAAATCAGGGCTTTGGGAAAGATAAATGCGGTCTATCCAGATTCTTTCATTGAAGTAATAAGTAACTGGTGGCACATACAAAGTGTAGTAATTCACAATTTTACCGGCAGCATCTGTATCCCCCACATTGGTAACTGTCCAGGTTACATTGATGGTGTCGCCGGAAAACACTGTCGGAACCACATTGAGGGATTGCGCTTCAAGATCGGCAAGGGGTGGTATTAGGATAGACGTGGCGAACTCTCCGTCGCTAACACCTATGTTGTTGGTTTCGTCGCTTTCCAATACGTCGTTACGGCTATCCGTTTTAATGTAGAAGTAAAACTGACCCAGCAGATCCAGAGGGATGAAGATGGATGTGTTTTGTGTGTAGGATTGCCCAGGGTTAAGGTAGGCCTGGTTGGGAAACTCTCCCATATGGATTGCCGTGTTGTCAAAGTAGGGCTTTGCTGAAAGGTACAATGCATCCCTCCATGGCTGGGCGCCTGTTGTTCCCAAACCTATATTTTTGATCGTATAGCTGAAATCGATGGACTGACCGGCAAAAATAGTCTGGCCAACATTAACCTGCTCAACTATCAGGTCGGGAAGGTTTCTTAAAGTAAACGTTTGGACAGGGCTTTCAGTCTGATGGCATTGGTTGCGTGAAACTATTTTCCAATGATAGGGTACACCGTAGGTTACAGAACTGGTTAGGCTTGTACGGATATTGGTCAATCCCTGCCTGAAGGGGGTCTGTGGTTGCTCTTCCCCATCCAGCCACAAGTAAACATCGTACTGGGTGGCATGTGCTGCCGGTGCCCAGGACAATTCAAGCGGAACAGACAGCCCAACGCTGTTATTGGCAGGAAGCATATTGGTTACTGCTGCAGGTACCTCCGGGTTTATCACTACCAAGTCGTAGG
>SLGU01000205.1 GCA_007136525.1 Desulfobacteraceae bacterium
CAATCGTCCCCACGTTTACATGCGGCTTCTTCCGCTCAAACTTCTGCTTTGCCATTTTTCATCTCCGTCAACAAGGAAGTTGCTTGAAGCTTCCCGAATTACAATTCTTTCAAACAATACACTTTGCCCATCCGAACACAACCAGATGGGCAAATGTGAAGCAGTAAAAACAGAGGGTCGATCGCTTACCACCGATAATGGGCAAAGGCCTTGTTCGCCTCGGCCATCCGGTGCGTATCTTCCCTTTTTTTGACTGAAGCCCCCCGCTGCTGCGCGGCATCCGAAAACTCAGCGGCCAGCTTGTTTGCCATGCCTTTTTCCGGCCGTTTCCCCGCAAAGCTGATAATCCAGCGAATAGCCAGCGCCATCTGCCGGTTTGGCCGGACCTCGGTCGGCACCTGGTAAGTCGACCCGCCAACCCGCCTCGATTTGACCTCAACATGCGGTTTTACATTCTGGAGGGCCTGCTCGAAGACCTTCAAAGCAGATTCGCCTGTTCGGCGCTCAATAATATCGAACGCCTCATATATAAGGTTCTGGGCGGTTGACTTTTTACCGTCACGCATTACCGAATTGACGAAGCGCGAAACAAGCGCGCTCCGGTACCTGTAATCCGGTATTACCTTTCTTTCCGGAACTTCTCTTCTTCTTGGCATTATCTGAACCTAAAACAATGGTTGGTGTTGATGGCGCCGTAATCATACCCGGGTGCAGCCACGCCATGCCTCATCACTGTCATTTATATTATCCGGGGCGAGTCATGCGAGTTCAGCATGCTTACTTCGGCCGCTTTGCCCCGTATTTTGACCGTCCCTGCTTCCTGTTTGCTACACCCAGCGTGTCGAGCGTACCCCGGACGATGTGATACCTTACTCCGGGCAGGTCCTTGACCCTTCCGCCCCGCACCAGCACCACTGAATGCTCCTGAAGGTTATGCCCGATACCGGGAATGTATGCAGAAACCTCAACACCGGTCGTCAAACGAACCCTGGCCACTTTACGCAAAGCCGAGTTGGGCTTTTTCGGCGTCGCGGTATACACCCGCACGCAAACACCCCGTTTCTGGGGTGACGACTTCAACGCGGGCGCCCCTTTTTTCTTTATCAGTTTTTGCCGTCCATGGCGTACCAGTTGGTTAATCGTCGGCATCAGCAACCCCTAAAATGTTTTTTCATGACATCACTTTTCTTGCACCAAGCTAAAAATAAGGAATAATACTCGCAGAGCTTAGGCCTGTCAAGCATTTTATCACACAACTAAAATTATTATTGCGGCCGTTTTCCGCGTTTCCCGAAGACCCTGTCATTCCACCAAATCGGCTTCGCATGGCGCCCGGGATGTCTTCGGCATACTACTTGTATTCGGCCGCGATATCCGGCTTGCCATATTCCAGGCGTCCCGTGCCAGCGGGAATCAGGCGGCCCATTATGACATTCTCCTTCAACCCCCTCAACTCGTCACTGGCGCCTGCAATACTGGCATCGGTGAGCACCTTGGTGGTCTCCTGAAAGGATGCCGCCGAAATAAAACTCTCCGTGGAGAGCGAGGCCTTGGTGATCCCCAGAATCAGCGGCTCACCCGTAGCGGGCGTGCCGCCTTTTACGAGAACTTCCTGGTTGGCACGCTCAAATTCCAGCTTATCCACATTTTCTTCCGGGATGAAAGTCGTATCGCCCACGGATTTAATCTTGATGCGACGCATCATCTGACGAATGATGACTTCGATATGCTTGTCGTTGATGCGAACCCCCTGGAGCCGGTAAACTTCCTGGACACCGTTGAGCAGGTATTTTGCGAGTTCAACCTCCCCCTTGATGCGGAGAATGTCCTGTGGATTCGGACTGCCCGCGGTAAGGGTTTCTCCCGCCTTGACATAATCACCGTCATAAACGCTGATGTGGCGGCCCCTGGGAATAAGATATTCTTTTTTCTCACCCGCATCTACGGGCGTCACAACGACTTTCTGTTTGCCTTTTTTAGTTGATTTGGAAATGTTCACAAAGCCGTCTATCTCGGAGAGCACCGCCACTTCCTTGGGCTTCCTGACTTCAAAAAGCTCAGCCACCCGCGGCAGGCCGCCCGTGATGTCTTTCGTCTTGGTGGTTTCCCGGGGGATTTTCCCGATGATATCCCCTGAATAAACATGGTCATTTTCTTCAACCATCAGGATCGTGTTCACGGGCAGTGCATAACGGGCCACACCCGCACCGGGAATGGTGACGGTTTTACCCTCTTTATCCTTTATGGAAATTCTCGGCCGGACATCCATTCCCTTGTATTCGACAACCGTAAGGCTGGATTTGCCGGTTACCGGGTCCACACGTTCCTGCAGCGTTTTCCCGATCATCAGGTCCCCGAATTTCACCTTTCCTTCAACCGCCGTGATAATGGGCGTGGTAAAAGGGTCCCAGGATGCCAGGAGATCGCCCGCCGTCACTTTCTGGTTTTTTTCAACCATCAGCTCGGCCCCGTATATGACAGGAAACCGGGACAGCTCGCGCCCGGTATCCGAAACGACGGTGAACTCTCCGCCGCGCCGGTTCATGACAATTTTGCGGTTTTCAGCATTGACCGCGACTTTCAAATCATTATACTTGACCGTACCGGAAAGCCTTGCCCTGATTTCAGCTTCCTCAACGCGCCGGCTCGCCGTTCCACCAATGTGAAATGTCCGCATGGTCAGCTGCGTTCCCGGCTCTCCGATGGATTGCGCGGCCATGATGCCGACCGTCTGGCCGATCTCAACAAACCCCCCGTGGGACAGATCGCGCCCGTAGCACATGGCGCACACCCCGTGACCGGAGCGGCATGTGAGGACAGACCGGATTTTAACGCTGGTCACGCCGGCATCGGTCACCCTGACCACCGCAGCCTCGTCAATTTCTTCATTGGATTGCACAAGGACATCATCCGTAAACGGATCCAGAACATCTTCCAGCACGATGCGCCCAAGAACCCTTTCCTCAAGCGGCTGAATCACTTCACCGCCTTCCAGCAGCGATTCGACCTCGATGCCCATCACGGTGCCGCAGTCGTGCTCCATGATCGTGCAATCCTGGGCCACGTCAGCCAGTCGCCGGGTCAGGTACCCCGAGTTTGCGGTTTTAAGCGCGGTGTCGGCAAGCCCCTTGCGGGCGCCATGCGTGGAGATAAAGTACTGCAGAACGGTCAGTCCTTCACGGAAATTGGCCGTAATGGGCGTTTCGATAATCTCTCCGGAAGGTTTTGCCATAAGGCCGCGCATACCTGCAAGCTGGCGCATCTGGTCCTTGCTGCCGCGCGCACCCGAGTCGGCCATCATGAATATCGGATTGATGGACTCCCCGCCTGTCTCCGTGCTCATCTTTTCGATTCGCTTGTCCTCAATTGCAGCGGCTTCCGCTTTCACATCGGGCATCCGGTAAGGCTTTTCCATCGCCTCCATCATTCTGTCGGCAATCAGGTCGGTCGCCTTGGCCCAGATATCCACCACCTTGTTGTATTTTTCACCCTGGGTGATGAGCCCCTCTGTATACTGATGATTGATTTCGTTGACCTCTTCGCCCGCCTTTTTCAGAATATCCCATTTACTATCGGGGATAATCATCGCATCGATGGAAATGGACAGCCCTCCCATGGTGGAATAGGTATAACCGATATCCTTGAGGCGATCGGCCAGGATGACCGTGGCTTTGGGGCCTTTCTGGCGATAGGTGTAATCCACGAGGTTTCTCAGTGTTTTCTTGTTGTGCACCTTGTTGACGATGTCAAATGGAATCTCGGGTCTCTTTTCGACGACTTCAAAGAGATGAAATTTCCCGGCCGAATGGACAATATCACTCACAGACCCCTGTTCAAGGGAGAATATTTCGTCTGCATTGGCCCGGGGCAGCTGGAAGATTTCCTGAAATTCAGATGCCGACAGCAACCCGATATTCCCCTGGTA
>SLGU01000182.1 GCA_007136525.1 Desulfobacteraceae bacterium
CGACTTTTGCCATTGGCATTTTCCTGATGATCTGGCTTCAGGTGAACTGGATGATCCTGCTAATGGGTGCAAGCATCTCTTTCTATCTTCAACATCCGGAAAACATCTCCCGCCACCGGCACGTCAGTTTTTCACCGGAACTCCAGGAAAAGACGGCGTTGGCGTTGATGTGGATGGTATGCAGGCCGTTCGGTGAAGGTAAACCGGCCCCGCAGCAGGAATGGCTGGAGCATCAACTGGGCGTCCCCGGCGATGTGACCCGCCGGATCAGCGACAAGCTCATCAGCAGCGGCCTCTTGAGTCTGGGTGGCCCAAACGGCGACCTCTTGCTGCCCGGGCGGTCCCTGGACCTCATTTCCATCGGGGACGTTTTGTCCGTGGTGCGAAAGGATGAAGACCGGATTGTGGACAGGCTGCCGGGCATCATGCCGGAAGAAATGACCCGGTTTCCGGTCGGCGACGGCGCCGATGAGACGTTTGCATCCCTTGTTAAGCGAAATGATGAAAGCCGGCAGGAAACACTTTAATCCGAGACCGAATCGGGTATGGCCGGTTCATAACCGGCCCGCACCGAGTAATGGTAAAACCTGCGATTGGGAGAAACTGTAACCGGCGGAAGCCGAATGGTTGAGCCGGATATCCGGAGGTTCAGCGTGTGCTCGCCTGTGTCCACCGGTATACGAAAAAGGGTCATATACGCCGGCAAGGTCTCCCAGGCCCGGGTGTCGGGTTCCTCCATGGCAAAAAACGCCAGCCGGACCAAGGCTTGGATCAGGGGGTCGTCAATCTGCTGGGCCAGGACTTCCTTGGTGGCAACCCGGACCGTTTCCTTGGCAAGGATTTGGGTCAGGCGCGATTCAAGGGAATCCTTGAGGACACCGCCCACATTCGTTGTCACCATCCGGGGCTGCCCGGTCCGGGATGCAATGGTGACGGCAGGCGGGTAAAATGAACGGGTCCGTTCCCTGTACGTGGCAAAGGAAAACCGGATGGTCGGCGGAAGAACGATGTTGCGCGGGACTTTGAGCGGCGCCTGCCCCTGGGAAACAAAGAGAATCAGCTCCCCGGCCATTGGCGCCATCCCCTGACGGGCGCCCGGTAGCTGAACTTTTTCAGGGTCCTTGCCGGGAAGGTATTGACGCCATTTTTCAACGTCATCAGAAAAGCCGAGCATGGCTGCCAGGTAGACGAGTTTATCCGCAACCGGGGCGGGGTTGTCCATCTGCTGGGCCAGCTTTCTGTATTCGATGTAGGCGCCGTTGATTTCCCCGTTGATTTCAAAGCAATGGGCAATAAGCGCCCGGGTGAAATGATCCCGGGCGGTTGCTTTGGGGAAGCGATCAAACACTTCCAGGGCCTGGCGGGCCTCCACCAGGGCGCTTTCGGGCCGGCCGGTCAGGAGAAACCCCATCATCAGGTAGGTATGCACCATAAGCCGCTCGGCATACTCGCCCTTGTACTCGGTAATCCATTCGGTGGTCACAAGAGAACCGGTCTGCTCGGTAACGCTGATAATATCCTGCTCTTTGATCAGCGCTGCGGCTTCCAGCAAGGTTGTAATACTGTCTTCATACTGTCCGGTATGGTGAAGGATAACGCCCTTTTCCATTAAAAATAACAGCCTGTCCCGCTTGGAAAACTCTGTCAGCTCCGCAAGCGTCCGGGCTGCCTGGTCCGGCCGTCCACCGTAAAAATCCGAACGGGCCTGCTTCAGGGGCGAGGACGCACAGCCGGCCAGGAGCAGAAAAAGTGCAATCCAGCACCATAGAAGTTTCCAGGTTCCGGGCCAGGGAAAAAACAGGCGGCCATTACCAGCCGACAAACGGCTTGGCTTCTTCACGAACGATCTCCACGCTGTCGGCCCATTCAATCAGACCGGATTCCAGGTCGGTCAATTCCAGTGTCAGGCTGTAATACTGCAGCTTCCGCTTTTTCAGGCGAAATTGCCGGGGTTCCTGCTTGGTAATGGAGCGAAGGGTGCCGGTGATCATGAATTCGGCGCCGATCTGGCGGGAACGCTCGACCCTGGTTTCAGGCGCGACATCTCCGCCGTACTGGTAGGTCAACTCCCTTTGAATGGCATCCCGCTGCACCCGGTTGACAAAACGGGCTTTCCCGGCATACAGGATCCGCTGCCGGATGTCGTCTGTGATCAGTTCGGTGCTGATATGCTCGGATGTCCGGTTGGCTACATCGTATATGATGACGATAGGCCGCTCTTTTCGATTCGCGATGGGGGAATGGTGAGCGTTGAGCAGGGACTCCGTCAGGGCTTCCACGATTCTGTTCTTATCGGAAAAATCGTAGCTGGCATCATAATGAATGGTGTCGGTTGCGGCATAATCGCGCGTGGTGGCCCGGCAGCCCATTGCCGTTACTGCCCCCAAAAGCATCAGAACAAGGCACATATGCATCAGGCGGCGCATCACGGGGGTTTTATTTCTCATATTTTTTCTCCTGTGAAAATCACGTTGCTGTAGCCGGCAGACCCCGTATGTCGCGGTTTACCGACTGGTTCATGAAAATGATTGTATCCCAAAAATCCCTGCTCCGCAAGCTATACCTGCCGCCTCCGGCAATCAAGGGTGCACAAACAGGATTCAAAAGGTTACAGGGTTTTATGAGTTTTGGGATGTTCCTGTTTTCCGGGTCGCGACGAATTTGTCAGTCCCCCGTGAGTGAGACTTCCAGTCTGTCCCCTGGGGATTGCCTCTGGTTCAGGGCTTGTTTTTTTTTCTTCCGGCTGCGTGGGCTGCGGCTTCAATGCCGGCCACGCAGCCTTCTCCCACGGATTTGGCCACCTGCCAGGGCGGGCCGCAGATATCCCCGGCCGCATAGACGCCTGGCAGGTTTGTTTCCTGCTTCTTATTGACGGCGATGTATTTCATGGAATCGTCTAAGAGGATGCCCAGCTTGCCGGCAAAATCAACCGCCCCTTTGGCCCCGAGTTCAATAAAAACCCCTGTGACGGCCAAGGCATCGCCGTTGTCGAGAGCCAGGCCGGATACGGCGCCGTCCCCCTTGATCTCGGTGATCTTGCGGCCTTCATGAAGCAAAACGTCGCTTTGCCTCAGTTTTTCAGCGAGAAAATCATCCACGTCAAGTTTTCCACAAACGAGATGGACCTCGCTGGCGTAAAATACCATGGTGAGGGCTGCGCCGACTGCGGCGCTGCCGTCTCCAACCACGGCAACCGGCTCCCCCTTGAACAGGGGCCCGTCACAATCCACACAGTAGCTGACCCCCATGCCGACAAGTTCTTTTTCCCCCTTGAGGTTGAGCTTGTTCCGGGATATGCCCATGGCAAAAATCAGCGCATGGGTTTTAAACCGCTCGCCACCGGCTGTTTCAACAGCATAGGCATCGTTTTCAGCCTCAAGCGCCATGACGTCATTTTCCAGAAGATCGGCACCGGATTCTTCGGCCTTTTCGCGTGCGATTTTGAGAAGCTCAGCGCCGGACTGCGCGGCGGTGCAGCAGAAATTTTCAATATGTGCATTATAAGCGCTGCTTTTTGCGCTCTGACCGAGGACCAGGACGGACACTTTTCTGCGGGCTGCATGGATGGCCGCCTGCAACCCTGCCGGGCCCGCGCCCAGGATGATTAGATCATAGAATTTTTCGCTCATGGTGGCATCTCCTTTTTCCCCTTAATGTATGACAGTACAGGACCGATGTCAAAGATTGGGCGGATATTCAAAGGACTCCCCGGTGCCAGGTTTTTGTCGGAAATCGTCGGCCGTGATGTTCCCTTTGTTTATTAACGGAATTTGCGGGATTATTGAAACCGTTTTAACTTTATGGGTTCAAGAGGCCCGATTGACATTGCTCTTTTGCCCGGCAATGGAAGAACGCAAACCGCAAGATCGTGAGGATGATGCCATGGTGCGGTATAATCTGTCGATAATATTTGC
>SLGU01000075.1 GCA_007136525.1 Desulfobacteraceae bacterium
AGCCTCAAAAATGCGCCGCCGCCCGTCGATATATATGAAATCCGGTCCTTCTGCCCGCTGCTGTGAACCGCCACATCCGTGTCGCCGCCGCCGACGATGGACAGTGCATAGGAATCCGCCACACTGTAGACCATGGACAACGTGCCGCGGCTGAAGGCGTCCATTTCAAAAACGCCCATGGGGCCGTTCCAGACAATGGTCTTGGCATTGTAAAGGGCCTCGTCAAACAGCAGGGATGAGGCCGGCCCGATATCCAGGGCCATCCAGTCGTCGGGGATCTCCTGGAAAGGAACGATCTTGGTTTCCGCCTTGGGATTCATCTCCTGTGCAACGACCGCATCAACGGGGAGGTAAAACTTGATGCCCTCTTCCAGGGCCCTCTGCCGGAGGCGTCCCGCGGCCTCGACGAGATCGTCCTCCACCATGGATTTACCAAGGTTGTATCCCATGCTTTTCAAAAACGTGTTGGCCATTGCCCCGCCGATAATGAACTTGTCGACCCGTGAAAGCATGTTTTCCAGGGCGCCGAACTTGCTGGACACTTTTGCGCCGCCGACAATGGCCACGAGCGGTCGCTTGGGCTTGTCCATGGCTTCCTGAAAATACTTGATCTCCTTGATCAGCAGAAAACCGGCCCCTTTCTCTTCCTTCCGGGCTGCGATGGCGCTTACCGATGCATGCTCGCGGTGGCTGACCGCAAAGGCGTCGTTGATAAAAACATCGCACAGGCTTGCAAGGGCGGCGGCGAATTCAGGATCATTTTTTTCCTCCCCCTCATGGAACCGAAGGTTCTCCAGAAGCAGCACATCGCCTTGCTTCATGGCTTCGATCCGTTTTTCCACTTCCGGGCCGATACAATCCGGGGCAAGGGTTACATCCTGCTGCAAAAGGCGCCCAAGGCGCTTAGCTACCGGCTTGAGGCTCAGTTTTTCAACGATTTTTCCTTTCGGGCGCCCCATATGAGACATGACAATGAGCTTTCCCCGGTGATCCAGAACGTACTTGAGCGTCGGCAGAACCTCGCGTATCCGGGTATCATCGGTTATATTCTGCTGATCATCAAGCGGGACGTTGACGTCAACCCTTACCAGTACACGTTTGCCTTCCAGATTCATCGACTTGATGGTTTTCATGGCTCCTCCGTCGGTTATTTTTTCATGCGCCGGTTATGCAGGGTCTTTTTCCTCGACCATCGCGATAGAAAGGACATTCTTCCCGATTCATATGCCCTGTCGATCTTCTCTCCCTCCACGACCGCCTGGTTTTCTCCTGATATGGCCGCCCTGAGGCATGGTGTCTTCTGGTCGCAGGCCATGCATTTTTCAGGCGAATGCCTGAGGCCGTCATCCGACATGGGGAATACCTGATCCAGATCGCCGAAGCATGCCGGCTTGTCATCATCCATGGGGTGCTCCTGCAGTAAAAATATAATACCCTTATTCAATCTGCTCAAACTGCCGACGCATGCGGGCAATGTGCCCGTTGTCCGCAAAGGAATAATAGCGGCCGTTTCCCACGACCAGGTGCTCGTGGACCGTTATGCCCATGGTCATGCAGGCCATTACCAGCCGCCGGGTAATATCCATATCGGCGCTGGAGGGCTCGGGATCGCCGGACGGGTGATTGTGCGCGAAAATAACTGCGGCCGCCCTGTGGTTGAGTGCCGCCCGCACCACTTCGCGGGGATAGACCGAACTTGCGGTCAACGTGCCTTCAAACAGCGTTTCAACGTCAAGGACGCGGTTTTTCGCATCCAGAAAAAGCACTTTGAAACACTCGCGGTCCCGGGCTGACATGGAATGATACAGGAAGTCGAAAAGGGCCGCCGCGTTGTTCAGCGCCTCTGATTGAATGACCTTTTGCTGAAGGAAACGTTCCGACACCGCCGGGATCAGCTTGATGCCGAAAACATTCTTGGGGCCGACGCCCCGGACTTCGCAAAGCTCGCTTAAAGGCGCTTCAAATACACCCTGGAGGGTCTTAAACCGTTTGAGGAGCCCCTTTGCGGAATCCTTGCAGTCTTTCCTTGGGGTAAACAGGGTCAGCAGAAGCTCGATGACTTCATAATCATGAAACCCTTCCAGGCCCCCCGCAAGAAACCGGTCCCTCAACCGCTGGCGATGGCCTTCGGATTTGTGCCGGCTATCGGTATTCATGGCTATTCCTGGCGGTTTTCCCTTCAAAAGACGCCTTCCGGGCCGGAACCGGAATGGGCCTATTCCACATCCTCGAGCTCGCTTTTCAGGTTTCGGGTCATCAACTGGTAGACCGCAGCCCTTGGATCGAGATTGTCATACAGCACGGCATATACGGAATGGGCGATGGGCATTTCCACACCCAGCTTTTTCGACAGGTTGTAGACCGACTTCGCCGTCTTGACGCCCTCGGCCACCATTCGCATTTCAGAAAGGATGTCGCCAAGGGTCTTTCCTTCACCGATCATTTTGCCCACGGTGTGGTTCCTGGAAAGCGTCCCCGTGCACGTCAGTATCAGGTCCCCCACGCCGGCGAGCCCCGCAAAGGTATGGGGATTGGCGCCCATTCGGATACCAAGGCGCCTGATTTCCGTCAGCCCGCGCGTAATCACCGCAGCCCGGCTATTCAGTCCCAACCCCAGGCCGTCCACGATGCCTGAAGCAATGGCGATAACGTTCTTGATGGCGCCGCCCAGCTCGACCCCGATCACGTCCGTATTGGTGTAAACCCGGAAATAAGAAGTGGCGAAAACAGCCTGAACGTCATTTGCAACATCGATGTCTACCGCAGCCGCCGTAACAACGGTCGGCATTCGCTGTGCAACCTCGATGGCGAAACTCGGCCCCGACAGAACGGCCAGCCTTTCCTTTTTCGGCAGCAGTTCCCCGAGGATGCCGGTCATGGTCATATGCGTCTGGTTCTCAATGCCTTTTGAAGCGCTGACAACGATAGCGTCATCGGGCAGATGGGCGGCCGCAAGGGTTGCTACGCGTCGCATTTCATGGGACGGCACCACCATCAGAACGAGGTCCTTGCCGTCGACGACTTCAGATAAATCATTGGAGGCATACAGGTTTTTTTCAAGTATGATCTCGGGAAGAAACAGCCTGTTTTCCCTATCCGAGGCAATACTTTCAACGACCTCGGGCTCGTATGCCCACAATTGGACCGCATACCCCTTTCCTGCAAGCAGGTCCGCCAACGCGGTTCCCCAGCTGCCGGCGCCCACCACCCCGATTTTTGGATTGTGCGTGTTAATCATTGCCATCTATTTCATTTTGTTTTTTCAAACCTGACGGCTTCGTAAAAAGTCCAATATCTGCGTTGCGCGCAATTTTTGAAGAATCTCACGTACGCATAAGTACTATCAATTCTTCAAAAATTGCTCGCGCCTGGATCTTGAACTTTTTACAAAGCCGTCTGAAAACGACTTTTTACGAGGCCATCAAACCTGATGGCACCGTAAAAAGTCCAATATCTTGAACTTTTTACGGCACCATCTGAAAACCGATTTTTTGCGAATGTGTCAAACCTGCTCGACAAGGACGTCATCATCATCAGGATCATCGGCTTCATCGTTGTCCCCGTTTTCAGATTCTGCCAGCCTTGCAGCGCTGACCAGCCTTTCGTCAGGCTCCATATTGACGAGTCTGACCCCCTGGGTGTTCCTGCTGATCACGGAAATGTTGGCGATGGCCATGCGAATGATCTTCCCGGAACTGGTCATGAGCATGATGTCGTCCTCGTCGCCGACCAGCAGGATGGTGACCACCTTTCCGTTGCGTTCACTGGTTTTGATCGAGATGACGCCCTTACCGCCCCTTCGCTGCACCGGGTATTCATCTATGGCGGTGCGCTTGCCGTAACCGTTTTCCGTTGCCGTGAGAAGGGTTTCCCCATGCGTCATCACTTCCATTCCAACCAACTGGTCGCCCCTGGCAAGGGTCATGCCTCTGACGCCCCGGGAAATGCGCCCGCTCGGCCGCACGTCGGTCTCATGAAACCGTATGGACTTGCCGAAAAGGGAGCAGAGAAAAACGTTCCGGGTCCCGTCGGAAAGACGGGCCGCGATGAGCTCGTCCCCTTCATTGAGCCGTATGGCGAAGATGCCGCCGGCCCTCGGCCTTGAAAATGCCATGATATCCGTTTTTTTGACCAGTCCCTGCCGTGTACACATGAGAATGTTGAGCCCGGGCGTAAAACAGGGCACCGCCAGAACCGTCGTGAGACGCTCGTCGGGGAGGAAATTGAGAAGGTTGACGATGGCTTTTCCCCTGGACGAACGTCCCCCTTGGGGGATGTCGTAGACCTTGCACCAGTAAACCCGTCCCTGGTTTGTAAAAAACATAAACGTGTGATGGGTGGACGCCACGAACAGGTGCTCGACAAAATCCTCCTCCTTGGTGCCCATGCCGGTCTTTCCCTTCCCCCCCCGGTTCTGCTGCTGGTAAAGGGTAACCGGATTTCGCTTGATATAACCGGACTTGGTAATGGCAACCACCATGTCTTCCTCGGCGATCATATCTTCAATGCTGATCTCCCGGGTATCGGCAACGATAAGGGTTCTGCGCGGGTCTCCGAAGGTTTCCTGGATTTCGGTCAACTCATCCTTGATGATATTCAGGACCAGCCGTTCGCTGGCGAGAATTTCCCTGTACCGGGCGATCGCCTGCAAAATTTCGACATGCTCCTGTTTGATCTTGTCGCGCTCCAGGCCCGTCAGGCGCTGCAGTCGCATATCCAGTATGGCCTGGGCCTGCAGGTCGCTCAATGCAAAGCGGTTCATCAGCGCCGCCTTCGCCTCTGCAGGCGAAGCCGCACCCCGGATGAGCGAAACAACCTCGTCAAGGTTGTCCAGGGCGACACTGAGGCCTTCCAGGATATGCGCTCTTGCCTCGGCCTTGTCCAACTCGAAGCGGGTCCGGCGTATAATGACTTCCTTGCGGTGAAGGATGAAATACTCGAGAATTTCTTTTAAATTCAGCAGTTCGGGACGGCGGTTGACCACTGCAAGAAAAATAATGCCGAAATTATGCTCCAGTTGCGTGTGTTTGTAGAGCTTGTTTAAGACCACCTCCGCCATCTGGTCTTTCTTCAATGCGATCGCAACCCGGATGCCGTCCTTGTCCGACTCGTCCCGGACATAGCGGATACCCTCAATCTGCTTGTGCTTGACCATGTCCGCGATTTTCTCGATAAGGGACGCCTTGTTCACCTGGTAAGGCAGTTCCTTGACCACGATGGTTTCCGTCTGGGCGCTTTTATCTTTTTCGATGTCGACCAGGGCACGGATGCGCAGCTTGCCCCGCCCGGTTTCATAGGCATTGCGTATGCCCTCTGTACCGTAAAGGATGCCGCCGGTGGGAAAATCCGGACCGGACAGGTGCGTCATCAATTCAACGATGGAAATGGAAGAATCATCGATCAGCGCTTTTATGGCATTGCAGAGTTCGTTCAAATTGTGAGGAGGAATATTCGTGGTCATGCCCACAGCGATGCCCGACGACCCGTTCAAAAGCAGGGAAGGTACCCGGGCGGGCAGAACAACAGGTTCATGCAGGGTTTCGTCGTAGTTCAACTGCCACCCGACGGTATCCTTGTCAATGTCTTCCAACATCTGGTTGGCCAGCCGGGCCATCCGGATTTCGGTATACCGCATTGCGGCCGCCGGATCGCCATCTACAGACCCGAAGTTGCCCTGTCCGTCCACAAACGGGTAGCGCAGGCTGAAATCCTGCGCCATGCGCACGATGGCATCGTAGACGGAACTGTCCCCGTGCGGGTGGTATTTACCCAGGACATCACCGACAACACGAGCGGATTTCTTGTACGGCTTGTTCCAGTCATTTTTGAGCTCCCGCATGGCGAACAGAATCCGGCGATGCACGGGCTTCATTCCGTCACGCACATCCGGCAAGGCCCTGCCGATGATAACGCTCATGGCGTAATCAAGATAGGATTGGCGCATTTCGCGCTCAATACTGATTTCGGATATATGCTGCTCGATGTCACCCATTGCTGCTCCCGCTGATAAAAAAGGCTTTTGCGCAACACCCCTGCCCCGCCGCCGCAAGCGAATGCGGGGCGGGAAGGCGATTTTTCAACACGTTTCCAGGCCGTGCCTGATGACAGGGCTTTCTTACGGTTGCTTCCGGCTCAGGTCGATGAACCCTATGGCGGTAAAAACAAGGATAAACAGGAAAACATACACGGCCGTCCAGCTTTCGGCAAAATGCCAGACAAAGCCTGAACCGACAATGACGGGAACGCCCATTGCAACAAGGATGCCCAATGTTCTTGCAATCGCCGTGGCAGACATGATTACTCCTTCATATTTTTAATAATTCAGTAATTGACGACTTCGTAAAAAGCCCAATATCTGCGTTGCGAGCAATCTTTGAAGAATCTCACGTACGCATACGTACTATCAATTCTTCAAAAATTGCTCGCGCCTGGATCTTGAACTGTTTACAAAGCCGTCTGAAAACGACTTTTTACGAGTGTGTCAGTAATTGACGGCTTCACAAAGCGTCTTCTGAACCCGACTTTTACGGGACTGTCAGTAATTCAATCAATGATACGCTGATGAGCCGTTGTCAAAAAGCAATGTTCCGACAGCGCCCCTGGCCGGGACACCTACACGGATTCGATAATCATCGCCATTCCCATACCGCCGCCGATGCACATGGAAATGAGCCCGCTTGCCGCACCGGTCTTTTTCATCTGGTAAACGGCGCTCACAGCCTGGCGGGCGCCCGTGCATCCGATGGGATGTCCCAGACTGATGCCGCTGCCTACCTGGTTGGGCTTTTCCGTCGGAATGCCAAGATCCATGATACAGGCGAGCGCCTGGGCGGCAAACGCCTCGTTTAATTCGATCACGTCGATATCGCCGATGCTGCGGCCGGTTTTTTTCAGCACCTTCCGGATGGCAGGAATGGGCCCTAATCCCATGTAGGCGGGATCAACACCGCCCGAGGCAAAGGCGCTGATTTTTGCAAGCGGGGTCAACCCAAGTTCTTTGGCCTTTCCGGCACTCATGAGTATGACGGCCGCCGCCCCGTCATTGATACCCGAGGCATTTCCGGCCGTGACCGTCCCGTCCTTCCTGAAAACCGGCTTGAGTCTGGCCATTTTCTCCAAATCGGTCTCCATGGGACGCTCATCCGTATCGACTACGACATCCCCCTTGCGGGTTTTAATGGTCACGGGCACGATTTCCCCGGCAAAAGTGCCGTTTTTAATCGCCGCCATGGCCCGGTTATGGCTGAGCACGGACAATTCATCCTGGTCCTGCCTTGAAATGCCGTATTTTTCGACGATATTCTCGGCGGTGACGCCCATGTGGTATCCGTAAAAAATCTCGTAAAGCCCGTCATAGACCATGAGGTCCAGTACTTCGCCTTTTCCCGTGACCTCCATGCGGTGTCCCCACCGGGCTTTGGGAAGGGCCATGGGCGCATTGCTCATGCTTTCCTGACCGCCGGCAATGACGACCTGTGCATCTTCCATCATGATCGATGCCGCACCCAGGGCGATCGCCTTGAGTCCGGAGGCGCAGACCTTGTTGATCGTAAACGCCGGCGTTTCCTTGCAGATGCCGGCTTGTATCATGGCCTGGCGGGCGGGGTTCTGCCCTTGGCCGGCAATCAACACGTTGCCCATGATGACTTCATCGATGGTCACCGGGGTGGCGTTCTCATCCCAGGCTGCCGCATTTTTCTCAAGTTCAGTAACCGGTTCGTCCCTTAAGCGGTCCGGGGCTTCGTCTTTCGCCCTATCGCCGGGCACCGGCCGGAGCCCGGCCCTTGCAACCGCCTCCCGGATCACTGTTTTTCCAAGCTCCACCACCCCGACGTCTTTTAACGACCCGCCGAAAGCGCCTACCGCTGTTCTGGCCCCGCTGACGATGACGACATCCTGCATTTTCGATCCTCCTTGCCTATTGGTAACTGCCCGGCCAATCACCCGAAAGAGCGTTCAGGCCGATCCGAATATGGGGGAACCCGGCCGGATTCCAAATGTTTTGCCTTGATTATAATTAAATCCCTGCTATCTTGATAAAATTATAATATTTAGCAAAATCCAGCATTAAAAACAAGGCTAAATAACAGCAGGTCCACTGAAAATCATTATGTGCATCATCGCCATCGCATACCGGGTGCACCCGGAATATCCCCTGGTTGTCGCCGCCAACCGGGACGAATTTTACGATCGCCCGACCGCACCGCTCCATTACTGGGAAGACCAGCCGGACATACTTGCCGGCAGGGATTTAAAAAACCACGGCACGTGGCTCGGAATCAACAAAAGGGGAAAAGTCGCAGCCGTCACCAACTACAGGGAACCGGGCGCAAAGCCCGGCAGCGGCATATCAAGGGGATTTCTGGTCCGGGATTACCTTGCCCGGGATGTTCCGCCCGCTGCCTACCTTGAACATATTGAAACCCGAAAAGACGCATACGGCGGGTTCAATCTCATTGTCGGAAGCGCAGGTTCCCTGTTCTGGTATTCCAACAGGGGAGGCGGTATCACCCAGATCAACCCCGGCATCCACGGGCTCAGCAACCGGCTGCTCAACACCCCGTGGCCCAAGGTGGAAAAAGCCCGGGAGGGACTCGCCCGCATTGTTGACGAGAAAGACGCAATCGACCCCGAAGCCCTTTTTTCAATGCTCAAAGACAGTTCCCGACCCCCGGATGACAAACTTCCCGACACCGGCATCGACAGGCAATGGGAGCGAACCCTTTCCCCGGTTTTCATCACGAGCGACATATACGGCACCCGGTGCTCGTCCGTCATTCTTGTGGACGCATCCGGAAAAACAGCATTCCATGAACGGACGTTTGTACAATCGGAACCCGGGGAGACCCGCTCGTTCGTGCTTCATACCGAAACCCGCTGATCAGCTTTCGATGCCCTTGCGTGCAAGCACGCCCTTTTCATAATAATGCTTGACGGGCTTCATCTCCGTGACGAGATCCGCCTTTTCAATGAGCGCCGGTGTCGCCCCCCTGCCGGTGATGACGATCTCAACGTTTTCCGGCCGGCTGTCGATGACCCGAAAAAGGTCTTCTTCCTTTAAAAGCCCGAAGCTCAAGGCCACGTTGGCCTCCTCCATGATCACCACATCGTATGTTCCCGACATGACGGCATCGGACAGGGCGGAGAAGGCCCTGGCAGCCGCCTCACGGTCCGCCTCGGAAGGCTCCCCGAATACGTATTGCCCCGTTCCGAACTGTTCAATGACGATCAAATCCGAAAAGCGCTTCAGGGATTCCAGTTCGTTGTAGCAACCCTGTTTCAGAAACTGGCCGATGTAAACGCGCATGCCCGCACCGGCCGCCCGCAGCGCAAGACCAAGTGCCGCGGTGGTTTTTCCCTTTCCATTTCCGGTATAAACCTGTACATATCCCTTTTGCATAAATGGCCCTTTTCCTGTAAGATGCGTTTGCGCCGGAGGGGCGCATATTGTGTGTTCCGTAACATAAAAATATAGCCTATTTTCCGTCAAAGGACAACAGGCTTATTCAGGCTTATTCGGTCTCTGCCGCATGGAATCCCGGTCGATTTACCGGGGTCGGGGTCGGGTCAAAAGGGAGTAAGGAAATGACCGCCCTCGGACGGCTGGTCAATAAATGGAATTCAGAAGAATGAAGGGGGAAAAATGAAAGACCCGCTGTTCGAACCCATTACCATCAATACGCTTGCGGTCAAAAACCGCATCTACCTGCCCGCCATGCACTTGAACATGGCAGACAACTTCGAGGTTACCGACCGGCTCATCGCATTTTACGAAGAACGCGCCAGGGGCGGCGCCGGAATGATCACCGTGGGGTATGCCACCATCGACGAATTCTCCGGAAATTCTCTGAACATCGGCGCCCACAGGGATGAGTTCGTTCCGGGGCTCAGCAGGCTGGCTGATGCCATCACGTCGAACGGCGCCAGGAGCTGTGTCCAGCTCAACCATTCCGGTCGCTACAATTTTTCCTTTTTTCTCGACGGCAAACAGCCGGTGGCCCCGTCCGCCGTTGCCTCCCGGATGACCCGGGAAACCCCCCGGGCGCTCGAGGCCGGGGAAATCGAGGCCATCATCGAAAATTTTGCGAAAGCCGCAAAACGGGTGAAGGATGCCGGCTACGATGCCGTGGAAGTGCTCCACGGGACCGGCTACCTGATCAGCGAATTTTTATCCCCCCTGACCAACTGCCGGGAGGATGAATACGGGGGCAGCTTTGAAAACCGTATCCGCTTCGGCCTGCGGGTCATGGAAAGCATCCGCGATCATGTGGGGTCCGGGTTCCCGGTCCTTGTCCGCATGAACGGCAACGATTTCATGGCCGGCGGCCAGGGGCGTGATGAACTGCGCGAATACGCCAGGGCACTGGTCGAACGCGCCGGGGTGGATGCACTCTGCATCAACGTGGGCTGGCATGAAGCCCGGGTGCCGCAGATCACCACGGCCGTCCCCCGGGGTGCTTTTGCCTACCTGTCACGGGGGATCAAGGAGGTCACCGATGTGCCGGTTATCGCCAGCCACCGGATCAACGACCCGGAAACCGCCCGGGAAATGATCGCCGACGGCATGTGCGACATGGTTGCCATGGCACGCAGCCTGATCGCCGATCCCTTTCTCCCGGAAAAGGCGAAAACGGGGCGCGAAAAAGAAATCATTCACTGCGTCGCCTGCGCCCAGGGGTGCTTCGACAACCTGTTCAAACTCAAGCACATCGAATGCCTGTGCAACCCTGTGGCCGGCTATGAGCGGGAGCGCATCCTCAACAAAACAAAATCCCCCAAAAAAGTCATGGTTATCGGCGGCGGGGCCGCCGGCATGAATGCGGCCATTGCTGCGGCCGACCGCGGCCACGCGGTGGCGCTTTACGAAAAACTGGACCACTTGGGCGGCCAGCTCTATCTGGCCGCAGCACCCCCCGGACGCGCCGAGTTCGCCGAGTTGGCCCGGGACCTTGAAAGCCAGCTCAGGTGCCGGAACATCCGGGTTCACCTGAATCACAGCGTCACCGGGGATGTGATCAAAAAGGAAAGCCCGGACAACATCATCCTTGCCACCGGCGGAAAACCCATGACCCCGCCCGTGCCGGGGATCGAACTCCCCCACGTGGTGCAGGCATGGGCGGTACTGGGGAAAAAAGCACTGACCGGAAGGCGCGTGGTGGTGGTCGGCGGCGGGGCGGTCGGTGTAGAAACCGCCCTGTTTCTCGCGGAGAAAGGAACGCTTTCGGGCGAAACATTGAAATTTCTGACGGTGAACAGGGCCGAGGATGCCGAAACCCTCTATGAACTGTGCATCAAGGGGACCAAACAGGTCACCCTGATTGAAATGATCGACAAAATCGGCAAGGACTTCGGCAAAACAACCCGGTGGGGGATGCTCCAGGACGTTTCCCGCTTCGGCATCGAAACCCGCGTGGCAACAAAAGCTGTTGAAATCACGAAAACGGGCATTCGGGTGGAAACCGGCGACAACGCGGTGGCGGAAATCCCGGCCGACACGGTTGTCATTGCCGCGGGCGCCCGTCCGGACAATTCTTTGGAAGCGCTGATCAGGGAAATGGGCATCCCCGTGAGCGTGGTGGGCGACGCCAATGCCATTGGGCAGGCTTTCGATGCAGTCCACCAGGGATTCATGGCCGGGGCGGAAATATAACTGCCTGAACCTCCGGGATGCTGTGCCCTCGGGGTCGGGTTCCCGATTGTTTAGAACATTAAAATTGATGGTACCGTAAAAGTTCAAGATCCAGGCGCGTGCAATTTTTGAAGAATTGAAAGTACTTAGCCGCACCTGAGTTTCTTCAAAGATTGCGCGCAATTCAGATATTGGCCTTTTTGCGAAGTCGTCAAAATTATACGGGGAAAACATGAACGAATCATACCTTGAGCACCGGGCGGAACGCGATAAAGCCGGCATTCCGCCCAAACCGCTGAATGCCTGGCAGGTTAAGGACCTGGTCAGACACCTGAAGGCACCCGGCGGGCACGACCCGGAAATGCTTGTCGACCTGATCACCAACAGGGTTCCCGCGGGTGTTGCCGAAGCTGCGCGGGTAAAGGCCGGATTTTTAAATGACATTGCATGGGGCACATCCACCAGTCCGCTTGTAACGCCTGAAAAGGCGGTTTCTCTGTTGGGTACGATGCGGGGGGGGTACAATACGGAACATCTGATCGGCCTGCTTTCCCATGAAACACTTGCCGGGAGCGCCGCCGAGGCGCTTGTTCACATGATCCTGGTATTCGATGCATCCGACACGGTCATTGCACTGGCCAAATCCAATATCCATGCCCGCCGCGTGGTTGAGGGATGGGCCGGGGTCGAATGGTTCACGGCCATGCCCGATGTGCCCGAGGCGATAACGGTCACGGCTTTCCGGGTTAAGGGAGAAATCAACACGGACGACCTGTCTCCCGCCGCCGAAGCCTGGAGCCGGCCCGACATACCGCTTCATGCCCTGGCCATGCTCGAAAACAGGATGGAAAACACCATCGAACATATTTCAAAACTGAAGAAAAAGGGGCACCCCCTTGTTTTTGTCGGTGATGTCGTGGGGACGGGTTCATCGCGGAAATCAGCGGTCAACTCCCTGCTGTGGCATATGGGGAAGGATATCCCGTTTGTTCCCAACAAGCGTTTCGGCGGCTACGTTGTCGGCGCCAAAATCGCACCGATTTTTTTCAACTCCCTGGAAGACGCCGGCGCGTTGCCGCTGGAATGCGACGTCTCTAAAATCAGCGATGGCGACGTTTTGTCCATCCACCCGTATGAAGGCAGGATATACAATACCCGGACCGGAGAAACGGTCGCCGTTTTTGAAATCCGCACACCGGGCCTCTTGGATGAAGTACGCGCCGGCGGCCGGATCCCCCTCATTATCGGCCGGAGTCTTTCTGATAAGGCCGCAGGCGCCATCGGTTGGGACGCACCCGGCATCTTTTCCCGCACCGTGGCTGCGCCGGATGCCGAAAGCGGCTATACCCTGGCCCAGAAAATGGTCGGCCGGGCATGCGGCAGAAACGGGATTTTCCCGAAAGCCTATTGCGAGCCGAAAATTGCCACCGTGGGATCCCAGGACACGACCGGCCCCATGACCCGTGATGAATTAAACGAGCTCGCCTGCCTGAAATTCAAGGCGGACCTTGTCATGCAGTCCTTCTGCCACACTGCGGCCTATCCGCGCACCGTCGACGTCAAGATGCATGAGACCCTGCACCAATTCATCAAAAAGAGAGGCGGCATCGCCCTTTTCCCCGGCGACGGCATCATCCACAGCTGGCTGAACCGCATGGTCATCCCGGATACCGTCGGCACCGGCGGTGATTCCCATACCCGGTTTCCGGTGGGTATCAGCTTCCCGGCCGGGTCCGGCATGGTGGCCTTCGCGGCCGCCATCGGCTTCATGCCGCTGGACATGCCCGAATCCGTGCTGGTAAAATTTTCCGGGATGCCCCGTCCCGGCATCACCACCCGGGACCTTGTCAATGGCATCGCGCTTGCCGCCATTCGCAAAGGGCTGCTCACGGCAGGCAAAACAGATAAAATCAATATGTTTTCCGGCCGGATCATGGAAATCGAGGGACTGCCGGACATCACCATTCAGCAGGCGTATGAACTGACCAACGCGTCCGCCGAGCGCTCCGCATCGGCTGCGACCATTGCACTGGGCGAAAAGCCCGTGGTCGAATTCATCGAAGGCAGCATCGCTTTGCTTAAAGCCATGATCGATGCCGGCTACGGGGACAGCGGCACCATCATCCGAAGAATTGAAGCCATGGAAAAATGGCTGGAAGACCCGGTCCTGCTCCGGCGGGACGAAGATGCGGTGTTTGTGGATACGCTCGATGTGGATATAGATGACATCAGGGAGCCGATCCTCGCCTGCCCCAACGACCCGGACGATGTGCGCCCCCTGTCCGAGGTTGCGGGAACACCGGTGGACGAAGTCTTCATCGGTTCGTGCATGACCGGCATTGAACACTTGAGAACCGCCGGTAAAATTCTTTCCGGGCATCGCAATATCCCGTCCCGCCTCTGGATCGCACCGGGCACCCGGATGGATGCCGCCGTGTTGAAGCAGGAGGGCTATTATGCCATTTACGGCCGGGCCGGGGCCAGGATTGAAATTCCGGGATGTTCGCTATGCATGGGCAACCAGGCAAGGGTTGCCGACAATGCCACGGTAGTTTCCACGTCCACGCGAAATTTTCCAAACCGCATGGGCAGCAATACCCGCGTCTATCTTGCATCGGCCGAAGTTGCGGCCATTACGGCGATTTTAGGGCGAATTCCGACGGTGGCGGAGTATTTTGCAGGTTGTAAGTTGTAGGTTGTAGGTTGTAGGTTGTAAGTTGTAGGTTGTAGGTTGCAGGTTGTATAGGAAAAGGTACCGGGCCTTTTTTAAGGCGTCGCCCTAAATCAAAGGCGAAAACCCATAAAA
>SLGU01000365.1 GCA_007136525.1 Desulfobacteraceae bacterium
ATAGATGGCCTACCTGTCAAGCGACAGAAATTTCTTCAAGGAATCTGCTGCGGGGGTTGAACTGCCCTTTCCGGTAATCCGCTGAACTCAGAAACAGAAACTTTTCCGCCCGGGTCATGGCGACATACATGAGGCGGCGCTCTTCCTGGAGCTCGGCATCCGATTCCATGGATTTCCAATGGGGCAGAAGGTTATCCTCGCACCCAACCACGAAAACCACGTGATATTCCAACCCCTTGCTGGCATGTATGGTGGAAAGGCTCACCCCGCCGTCTTTTCCTTCTTCCAGGTCCTCGTCGTCCTTGTCTTCGCGGATCAAAGCGGCGTCTTCAATATACGCCAGCAGGTTGTCATATTTGGAGGCGGCAAATATCAACTGTTCGATATTTTCACGCCGCGCCGTATAGTCGCCTTCCGTGCGGGCATAGGCACGCAGGTGGTCGTCATAGGCGGTCTGGTCCAGGATGGTCCGAACAGCCTGGTCCGGTCTCATGTCCCTGATGTCGTCAACCAGGGATATCAATGCCACCAGTGCCCCGTGTATTTTGGGGGACAGCATTTTTTCGGCAACCGCCCGGTGCACGGCGGCCTGGAGGCTTCCGCCATCCAAGCGGCAGCTGTTTAAGGTCTGGATCATCTTCGGCCCGATGCCCCGCTTGGGTATATTGAGGATTCGCTCAAAGGATGCATCATCTTTTTCAAACACGGCCGCTGCCAGGTAGCAGTTGATGTCCAGTATTTCCTTTCTTTCGAAAAACCCCCTGTCACCGAGCATCCGGTAGGGAATCCCTGCGGAGCGCAGGGCCTGTTCAAACGGCAGGGAGCAGAACTTGGTCCGGTAGAGGATGCCCATGCGGTCGAAGCCGACCCCCTGCCGGTTGAGCCGGACCATGTTGGCGACTACCCAGTCCGCTTCTTCGGCATCCGAGAAAAAATGGTCGACTTCAACCCCGCCGCCGGTTTTACTTGAGAAACAGGTCTTTTCCATCCGGTGCGGGTTGTTGCGGATCAACTGGTTGGCGATGGAGACGATTTCATCCGCGGACCTGAAATTCTGTTCCATCCGGAAGATTTTTGCGGATTGGAAACTTTTTTTGAAATCCAGAAAATTATTGACATTGCTGCCTCTGAAACCGTAAATCGACTGCCAGTCGTCCCCCACGCAGAACAGGTTGCCGTTGCCCAGGAGCAGACGGGTGAGCTCCTCCTGCAGGTCGTTGCTGTCCTGGTACTCATCCACCAGGATGTAGGTGAAATAATTGCGGTAGCTGTCTCGGACGGCTTCGTTGTCCCGGAGCAGGTTGCGCGTCAACAGCAGGATATTGTCAAAGTCAACGGCGTTTTTCTCAAACAGCGCTTTTTCATACCGATCGTAGATGTCGACAAGCCGGAACGGCCCGATTCGCTTGCATTTGTCAAAATAACCCAAGGGGTTGCCGGAATTTTTTGCATGGGAGACAGCCGCGCGAACAGGGTGCAGGTATTTCTTGTCGATGTTGAGCCCGGCGATGATCTCGGAAATCAGTTTCTGCTGGTGATAAATGGAATAAATCTGCAGGGGGACGTCAAACCCCAGCAGGCGGCAATGCTTGCGAAGGACCTGGAAGCAGGCGGAGTGATAGGTGCGCACCCATGGGAAGCGCTCAGGGCCGATGCCGGTCAGCTCAACCAGCCGCCTTTTCATTTCATCGGCTGCCTTGTTGGTGAATGTGATGGCCAGAATGCGCTCGGGCGCGTGGTCTTCCCTGTTGATCAGGTGGGCGATTTTTGCGGTCAGGGCCCTTGTCTTGCCGGATCCTGCGCCGGCCACCACCAGGGCTGACCCGTTGTGCTCAACTGCCTTTCGCTGCTGTTCCGACAATTCCATATATACCTGTTTCCTCTATGAAAAATCCGGGTATTCACCCCGATAACAATGTTCATGAAAAAAAATATAATTTATCTTGTTGACATGCATTATTTTTCATTTATAATATTTTCCAGTTATCCCCCGCCGGGTTCGTATCGTTTCCCGATATCCCCCCGCCATCGGAAGCGAGCGCAACCTTAAATTCGTAAGAAGGGGCTCTCCATCCCGGTGAGCCCCTTTTTTTTTAACACCTGTTCCACACAAGAAACCCTTCGCGCCAAACACCCTTACAGCGTCGCCGCCATGTTATTCCCCTGATGCCACGTTCGGGCGCCCCACCCGGATGCAGCCCAGGCCGAACCGGGCGACCGTGGTGGTCGGGAAGAGGTTCCGGCCGTCAAACACGATGGGAAAATTGAGTTTTTCTTTTATTTTTTTAAAATTCGGGTTTCGAAACTGGTTCCAGTCGGTGAGCACGGCAAGGGCATCCGCCCCGGCCAGCATGTCATACTGGTCATCGGCGGCTATAAAGCCTTCATTGTCCTTGAAGTATGCCCGGGCGTTGTCCCCTGCAACAGGGTCATAGCCCCGCACGCGCATGCCCGCTTCCAAAAGCGCGTCAATGAGGTATATGGCAGCCGAGTCCCGGATGTCGTCGGTGTTGGCCTTGAATGACAGCCCCCATGCTGCCATGGTTTTTCCCTGGACCCCCCCCTTGTCTGCAAAAAACGCCTTGATCTTTTCGATCATCCGGTATTTCTGGCGAAAATTGACGTCTTCCACTGCGGTGAGCAGGGCGGGTGGGTAATCGGCATCAATGGAAGTCTGGATGAGTGCCTTGACATCTTTGGGAAAGCAGGATCCGCCATACCCCAGGCCGGGATAGATGAAGTGATACCCGATGCGGTGGTCTGAGCCGATCCCCACCCGGACGTCCCGGATGTCCGCACCCACGCGCTCGCAGATGTTGGCCATTTCGTTGATAAAGGATATTTTCGTGGCCAGCATGCAGTTTGCCGCGTACTTGGTCATTTCAGCGCTTCGCACCCCCATGACGATGAGCTTGTCCCGACTGCGGGCATAGGGCGCATACAGGTCGGAAAGAAGCTCAGCGGTTTCATTGTTGTCCGTGCCGATAATGATCCGGTCCGGCTTCATGAAATCGCTCACCGCATCCCCTTCTTTCAAAAACTCCGGGTTGGAAACCACGTCAAAGGGGATGTCAACCTGCCGGCTTGCAAGGGCCTCTGATATAATGGCCCTGACCGTGTCCGCCGTGCCAACGGGCACCGTGGACTTGTTGACCACGATCTTGTAATCGCCCATGTAGCGGCCCACCTGCCGGGCGACTTCAAAAACCGCCGACAGGTCGCATGAACCGTCGGGGTTGGGGGGGGTGCCCACGCAGCTGAAAACAAACATCGAATCATTCATGGCCTCTTCAAGGGAAGTCGTAAAGAAAAGGCGTTTGCCGGCCACGTTCCGGCGCACGATTTCCGGCAGGCCCGGCTCGTAAATATGAATATCACCGGCTTTCAGCCGGTTGATGACATTCTCGTTGATGTCGACGCAATACACGTGGTTGCCCGTTTCGGCAAGGCAAGCCGCAGAAACAAGACCCACATACCCCGTTCCAACAATACAGACATTCATGATTCATACCTTTTTGAGATGCAATCGTTGAAAAAAAACCGTCCGTTTGGCCCAAAGTATTCATGGTGGTCATGGAAATCAAATTTTTGAACGTACTGCTGCCATGGCGGGATCATCTCCCGGGGCGGCAATCTACATTGCTGCCGCGCAAAATGCAGTGCAAGGATGCATCCTGGTGCCTGGGACGAGAATCGAACTCGTACAGGGACATGCCCTAAGGGATTTTAAGTCCCTTGCGTCTACCTATTCCGCCACCCAGGCGTGGTTTTGAGTGCCGGCCGGGAAAATTTACGCTATGTAATACTCAAACTGGGTGCCAAATGCAAGAAGAAATCATAATCGCGGTGAAACGTTCCATGGCACTCCCTTGATAAAAACGAAAAAAATCGAGAT
>SLGU01000158.1 GCA_007136525.1 Desulfobacteraceae bacterium
GCAAACATCCTGTATTGTTTGAGCCCCGGCCAGGGGCGAGTTTACAGGATGTTGCGGAACAAGCCTTAGAGCGATCCCAAGGCCTCACAGTTGCTGAGGGTAATGCCCCCAACCCCATATGAAATTGTCCTTATTACCTTAAAAATGGTGCAAAAAAGATGCCTGTTTCTGAAAGCGTCAAGCAGTATCCTGAACCGGGGAAGCGGATGCTCCTGTTTCGCGGGGATGTGGCACGGTTCCGACTGGTTGTCGAAAAACCGGAAGACGGCACCGGCTGGGTGCGGACCAACATCGGCCAGGCCCATGTGACCCGCAGGGAGATCATCGGGGAAGTGGACGAAAACGCCTCCCCCATGCACCACGACTGGTTTGATATCCCCATGGCGGCATCTGAAAAGGGGTTCGAGCTGACCCTGCCGCTTTGCGAGGTGGGCCATTTTGAGGCCAAGTGTTATTTTCTGCCCAACAACGGCGAGCCGGTCTGGTCGCCTGGAGAGAACACGCATATCAATGTTGAGCCCGCCGAATCGGTCTGCGCGAACACGGTCTATAACGCATTTATCCGGCAGTTCGGCCCCAACAAAAAGCAGCGGAACAAACCGCCGGCGGATATCGATTACGAAAAATTCGATACCGAGGGATACACCCTGATACCGCCGTCGGGCACATTCCGCAGCTTCAAAAAGGCGCTCGACTTTATCATCGACGAACTCGGCTGCCGCTATATCCAGCTGCTCCCCATCAATCCTACCCCCACGACGTATGGCCGCATGGGGCGTTTCGGCAGCCCGTACGCATCACAGAGCTTCCGGCTGGTCGATACCGCCCTGGCGGAATTCGACCTGAAGGCGACACCCATGGATCAGTTCATCGAGCTCGTGGACGCCATCCACAGCCGTCACGCCCGGGTGATCCTGGACATCGCCATCAATCATACGGGCTGGGGGGCCAGGCTCCACGAGATGTACCCCCGGTGGCTCAAACGGGACGAGGAAGGGAAAATTGAAATGCCGGGCGCCTGGGGCGTCCTGTGGGAAGACCTGACCAAGCTGGATTATTCAAGGCGGGAGCTATGGCGGTTCATGGCCATGGTGTTTCTGACGTGGTGCCGCAGGGGGGTTGACGGCTTCAGGTGCGATGCCGGGTACATGATACCGAAGCCGGCATGGCAGTATATCATCGCACGGGTGCGGGAAGAATACCCGGATACGATCTTTTTCCTGGAAGGGCTCGGCGGCAGGATTTCTGTCACGCGGGACCTGCTGAATACGGCCAATCTCAACTGGGCCTATTCCGAGCTTTTTCAGAACTACGACAGGGGCCAGATCCATCATTACATGGCCGAGGCAAACGACATATCGGATTGCGACGGCGTCATGGTCAATTTTGCCGAAACCCATGACAACCCACGGTTGGCCGCTGTTTCGACGACATATGCGAAGATGCGGACAGGCCTTTGCGCCCTGCTGTCCAATAACGGCGGGTTCGCCTTTACCAACGGGGTGGAATGGTTTGCCACAGAAAAAATCAATGTACACGATGCCAACCCCTTGAACTGGGACGCCCGGGTCAACCAGGTGGACCATATCCGCAGGCTCAATACCATCCTGAAAACACACCCCGCCTTTTTCGACGCCGTGGCCCTGCGGTTTATCGAAAGCGATGACGGCCCCTTTCTGGCGTTGTTGCGCACCCCGCCTCATGGCGGCAACCCGCTTCTGGTTCTTGTCAACCTGGACTGCGACAATACAACCAAAGCCTGCTGGGATTCTCAGTTTCCAGCCGATGGCCGGGATATGCTTTTTGACCTCATCTCCATGCACCGGTTCCCCCTGGAAAAGCGCCGTGGATCTTGCTTTGTGGAACTTGAGCCCGGCCAGGTGCTCTGCCTGTCGGCGGCGGAGACGGACATGGAATCGATCGCTTCTGCGGAAAGCGCACGTTTGCAGGTGCCCCGGCGTATCGGGATGCAGCGGCTCAAAAGCAAGGTCCTGGACATATACCGGCATTTTTACGGCACGACCCACCTGGCCGGTTTCGATCCGGAAGTCGAAGCCGCCAGGCTGAAGGCCGATCCCGAGGCTTACTGCCGCAGCCATGATAAGGAAGACACGGCCCCCGGCGTTATCCTCTGGCGGTATCCTTCGGATTTAAATCGACAGGTCATGATTCCGCCCGGGCACTTTCTGATGGTGTCGGCCCCGTTCTACTTTGAGGCGCGCCTCGAAGTAGAAGGCCGGGTGACGGCTATCGAAAAAGGCATGGATTATGATCGTGGCGGCTGTTTTGCACTTTTTTCACCGTTTCAGGAGTCAAAACGCCACCGGAATGTCACTTTGACGTTGACCCTCTATGATGGCGGGCAGGACCAGAATCGCGGGTATTCCCATGATAAGGCTTCCCTGTTGTATCTTTCCGGGCCGGGGGCGGAAACGATTCCAGGGGGGGTCGGGCGGGATAATGTCATGGCCGCGCCGTTCACGCTCCTGGCAGCCAACGGGATCGGCGGCGTCTGTCGGGCATCTTCCTGGTGGGGGCATCTTGAGTCCAAGTACGATGCCCTGCTTGCGGCCAACATGAATCCCGAAGTCCCGGAGAACCGCTGGATCATGTTTACCCGGTGCCGGGGTTGGGTGGTTTACCAGGATTATTCCCAGTCCATTCGGACCGACTGCATCCGCGAGGTGTCGTGGGTGACGGGTCCCGGGCTTCCCGGCTTGATGAAATGGCATTACCGGGTGCCCACCGGCCTGGGCCTTCATGTGCGTATAAGCGTTGCGATTGAACCGATACCCAGGGAAAACCGCATCCGAATCCACTTTTACAGGCACCCCCGAAGGAGCGGGGATCAGCTCGACGATGCCCGCGCCGTAAAGCTCATACTGCGACCGGACATCGAGGACAGGAGCTTTCATGAGAACACCAAGGCGTTTACCGGGCCGGAGCTGTCTTTTCCCAAAGCCGTATTCCCGGAGCAGGAGGGGTTTGTTTTTTCCCCGGCGCCGGACAGGCGGCTCGTGATTGATATGGCCGGCAGCCGGTTTATCCCCGAGCCGGAATGGTCCTATATGGTCCACAGGCCGCTGGAGGCTGAAAGGGGCATGGATCCTTACTCGGATCTGTTCAGCCCCGGTTTTTTCCAGGTGGAAATCAAGGGGGGACAGACGCTGACCCTGGATGCCACGGCGTTGCGGCGCGGCGAAGAGAAAAATGCGTTGTCCGCGTTCAGTCCGGAAAAAGCCTTTCAGCCATCCGAAACCGTTTCCTGTACCCTGCCGGAAGCCCTGCTCCGGGCGATGAATCAGTTTATAGTGGAACGGCAGCAATTGAAGTCGGTGATCGCCGGATACCCGTGGTTCCTGGATTGGGGGAGGGATTCGCTCATTTTCTGCCGGGGGCTCATTGAAGCGGGGAAAACGGATACCGCACTTGAAATCATAAAACTTTTCGGACAGTTTGAACAGGACGGCACGCTACCCAACATGATTTGCGGCACAGACGCCCGAAACCGGGATACCTCGGATGCACCCCTCTGGTTCATCGTCGCATGCCGGGATCTCACAGAAAAAACAGGGTCAGCCGATGTGCTGGATGCGCCCTGCGGCAGCCGGACCCTTCGGGATATCCTGTTTTCCATAGCCGACGGGTATATTCGGGGCACCCCCAACGGCATACGGGTGGATGGGGACACCGGCCTTGTTTTTTCACCCTCCCACTTCACGTGGATGGATACGAATTACCCGGCCGCGACCCCCCGGCAGGGATTTCCCATTGAAATCCAGGCCCTCTGGTATGCATCACTCGTGTTCCTGGGAAGCCTTGAAGCGCCGGGTGGATTGGCGGCGCAGAACAAGGTCGATTTTTCCACAATGGCCGGCCGGCTGTCA
>SLGU01000282.1 GCA_007136525.1 Desulfobacteraceae bacterium
GAGCGGGGTAAATAGTATCCCAATCCGTCGGAGCCGGTACCGACGTGGAGGGCGCGGTTCCACCCGCGCCGCGGCAACGGTCCCGGCTTGCCGGGATTGCCTTCCGGAAAATCGACTCGGCTTGAGCTCGTCGCAGGCCTGTGCGTTTCGCGCAGACGGAGTGAAACGAAGATGGCGGAGCAATTTCAGAAATAAGGATCTAAACAGATTTCGTTAAGTGCTTAACACATTCCAATACAATAGAAACGCCCCTCCTTCATAGTACTTACCGAAACCGATCCGGAAGCTTATCTCAATATCCCGTTTTTATTCGAGCAGCCCAATTAAACGATTCGCACCTGCTCCAATCCCATCTCAATCCCTAAAGTAAACGTGCCCTGCATCTCAGAATAAGGAAAGCCGATATGAATACACCCGTACTTCGAAACCTCGCGCTTCTCGCGGCGCTGACAATTCCTCTCCCGGCGACGTTCGGGGCGGCCTTTCATGAAGACTTTACCGATGGTCTGGGAGCCTATACCGCGGCCATTGTCGGGGGTGGAGACCGGGAGCTCATCAGTGAATGGGAGACGGTGGATGGCGCTCTTCGCATCAATTCCAGCGAAACGGATCCGGATGATTCCGCGAGAGGGGTGCATCATTTTCTTACCCGAAACGATGCTCGGCTTGAAGCCGGCTACGAATGGAGGGTCTCTGTTTCGCCTGATTTCAACGGCGAGCATGGATTAGGCATTGCCGTTGGAAGTGATTACGCGAGCAGAGGAGAGGGGTTCATTTTCATCCAGACCGATGGCGACAGGATTCTTTCCCGCGGTATCAATCCCGGAGCGGGATTCGGGCGGGCGACCACCGATTCCGGCGAAAAATTCGACAGCTTGTTTATCGCCCGGATTGATGAAAATGTCTTCGAGGTGGGCTACTACGATGGCGAGATGCGTACCGTGATCGCCACTCGCGAGATGTCGAGTCCCGATGTCGGTCACGCGTTCGGTTTTTACGCGGACGTGCAAAGCGCCGGGGTTATGGGAGCTATCACCAGCGCGACATTACACCGTCTTGATATGGGGACGTTACTGGAACTTTCGCAAGTGAGAATCGGTGGCGCGCCCGGCCTCTGGAATCCTGAAACCGGAAAAGATGTTGTCGTTGGATCGAATTATTAAAAACACGTTTTTTTCTTCGTGGCGACCGAGTTCACCTCGGGAGAGGCCCGGGCCTTCGGTTCTCCGGGCGTAAAGCCCGTCGCCGCGGAAGCCGGCTTCGCTTCCGGTCCGAGGCTTCGCCTCGCCAAGCATCTCACTTTTCCCACGCTTTTCTCCTCGATTTTCATGAATGCCTCGGGCCGGCCCCAAGAATCATCAACACCCGGAAACTATGATGCAAAATCTCTTCCCAATACTTCGTTTCATTGACCGGGTCGGGGGCCCTTTCAAAAGCAACGCCTTGTCGTCGACCTGGGCGGGAATCGCCGCCGCCGGCCTGTTGGTCGCCGCGGTCGACTCCGCCGCCGAAACCTCCGGATCCTATGAAACCGGTTTCAAGCAGAGCGAGGGATACGCGCTCGGCCTTCTCGACGGACAGGAGGGCTGGTGGGCAAGCGGTGAGGAGATTGAGGTGATCGCGCTCGATTCAGCCAAGGAAGGCCGTGCGGCGGTCATTCGCCCGCGCGAGCCCGCGCTGGAACTTTCCCGGGATTTTTCGCACCTGAGGGACGATAACGTGGTTTTTCTTTCCTTTAGAATCGAGGGCGCCCCCGGCGCCGTCGCGGGAGAGTCGGCGCTGGTTTCGGTCCCCGGAATCTTCGGGCTTGCCTGGATAGAGGAGGGCGAGTCGGCTCGCCTTCACGCCTATCATGGCGACCGGTCCGGAGAGCGGGTGTGGAGCCCGATTCCAGGCGCCTTGCCGTTGGATGACCAGGGCTTGATTTCCGGATGGCCCTTGCTGAGCGTCCGCGCCGATTTTTCGCGCAAAACGTTTGATGTTTACATCGGCGAAGAATTCGCCGGGTTCGATTATCCGTTTCTGGACGATAAAGAAGATGCCTTTTTCGAACTCGTCTTCAGGGGAGATTCCAAGGGGAGTCTGTTTTTGGACGACGTTTACGCCGGGGCCTCGAATCCGCTGTTTGACAATCAATCCGGCGACGGCATTCCCGATCGGTGGAAAATCTTGCACGCATTCGATCTTGATCGAGACATCCGTGACGAGGATCCCGACGGCGATGGCCTGACCAACCTGGAGGAATACTTGCTCGGCTCGAACCCCCGGGCGGCCGATACCTCCCGGGACGGCTTGGCCGACGGGGAGGCGCTGGACCGGATGTTGGACATTCGTTCGCCTTCGAACATATTCAGGGTCGGACTGCCCTTTTTCGAGGATTTCACGGCGTGGCCGTTGGGCTACATTCACTCCCGCGGCGGCTGGAACGTCGACGGCGGGGGCGGGGCCGACGTGGTTGCCGACGCCAGACTTCGGGGAGAACGCGGGCTTTTCGTGGATGCCGAGGATGGGATGGTGTCGGTCCGCGTCGGGGTGGACGACAACGAGGAAACCGTCGTGTGGACCGACTTCCATGTTCGAGCGGCCAAGTACGCGCCCCTGGATCCGCCCGCGCTTGCGCCGGAAACGACGGTCGGCCTGTATGTCGACAGAGCCGGCCAGGCGGTGGCATGGGACGGCTTGAGCCAATCATGGCGGATTTTCGAGCCTTCGGCGACTCCGGAGAAGGAAGGCTGGACCAGGGTTACCGTTCGACAGGATTTCGATGCCCGGACCTGGTCGTTGTGGCTCAACAACGTTCGCGTCGCGCGGGGGCTCGGGTTTGCCGCTCCCGGCGAAAAGTACACTGGCTTTCGCCTGACCCAGCCCGGAGAGTTGTCGACCCTGGACCATGTGCTGATTGACGCGCGGGAACCGCCCCTTCTCGACAATGACGGCGACGGGCTGACGAACGAAGAGGAGCGCCTGCTTGGAACCGATCCGGACTCTCCTGATACCAGCGAGGACGGCATGTGGGATAGCAACAAGGTCGTCTGGGGCTTCGACCCGTTGGCGACGCATGACTTCGCCCGTTTCTCCGAAAACAGCGAGGGCAAGCGCGAATGGAGGGCCGGCTTCGAGCCGCATGAAGGATATGTCGCGGGTTCCTTGGACGGCCGCCAGGGCTGGATCGCATCCGTCGGGGCGGAAGTCACACGGGAGTCGGGTTATGCCGGGGAGCCGGGGGTGCGAATCGCCTCCGCCGATCATGACGGCGAGCCGCATCAAATCGAGCGCTATTTCGGCTTCGAAGACGAAAAACAGGTCTGGGTCACGGCATACCTTCAAGCCCGTCCCGGCATGCTGCCGGATGTCGCGCACCTCGAGGGCCCCCGCAGCGCCCTGGCGTCCTTTGACCTTGGCGGGTATCTCTTCGGGTATGACGGAGGGGAAATGGCGTGGACCAACACCCACCTGCGTTTCGACGCGGACGAGTGGGTCCGCCTCGACATTTTGCTGAACTACACCACAAGCCGCTGGCTGCTTTGTGTGAACGGAGTTCTCGTCCCCCGGGATTTCGGGTTTCGCGACCAAGGCTTGCGGACGCTTACCCGCGTCGGCGTTCGCGGCCCATCCAGCTCCCGGCCGGGCTCGATCGGGGTTGACAGGTTGCGGGCCGGGCTCGACGAACCGGCGAACCTCGATTTCTCGGGAGACGGCATGACCAACGACGAGAAACGGGCGCTGGGCCTTGATATTCATAAGGTGGATACCAGCGGCGACGGCATTCCCGACTGGTGGCTGGTCGAGCACGGAATCGATCCGCTGGACCGCTCCATTGCAGATACCGACTTGCACGGATTCGGGCTGACGGTGCGAGAGGAATACCTCCTTGGC
>SLGU01000019.1 GCA_007136525.1 Desulfobacteraceae bacterium
CCGGGACCAGTAGCTGAAGAGCTGGGTAATCCACATTATGACGAACCGGACGGGTTTTGTTCGAGGACTTTTTCCACCTTTTCCTCGAGTTCGTAAATGTCAATGGGCTTGACCAGGTATTCATCGGCGCCGAGTTGGAGGCACTGCTGGGCGGTTTCAATGGTCGGAAAACCGGTGAGCATGATGGTCTTGATAGAGGGGGATATTTTTTTCGCTTCTTCGAGAATCTCGACCCCGCTCAGCTTTTTGAGCTTGATGTCCAGGATGGCCAGGTCAACCGGCTCCTTTTTGATAAAAGATAGAAAATCCTCCTCCTCGGTAAAGGGATGGACGGTATGCCCCTTTCTTTTAAGAATGCGCTGGATCAGTATGCCTTCGTCATATACATCATCAATGGTGGCAATTGTTGCCATTTTGCTCCTCCGTCGGTTTTCACGCGAATGTAAAAAGTATATTATCGCAACGCGCCCCCGCTGTCCATGCCCGGTTCCAGGGGCAGTTCGATGATAAAAACCGTACCCGGCCCGAAATCGCCCGGCCCGAAATCGACAGATGCGGGAAAATCATCGGGCAGGTATTCCGTCGGCGGCGGGCTCAGGGCGGATATGCTGCCGCCATGTTCCTGGATGATCCCGAAAGAAACCGAAAGCCCTAAACCGGTTCCCTTGCCCACCTGCTTGGTGGTAAAAAAGGGATCGAAGATTTTGTTCAGGTGTTCTTCTTTGATGCCTTTGCCCGTATCGGCGATGTTCACCAGAACGCGCTGCCGGTGGGCGCAGAGTTTGGACTGCACATATATTGCGCCTTCCTGGCCAATGGCGTCGGCCGCGTTGTTGAGCATGTTGAGCCAGACCTGCTTGAGCCGTTCAATATCCCCGGTCAAAGACGGGATATTTTCGTCGAGTTCGCTGTATATCCGGATGTGATTCAAAAAGAATACATGTTCCACCAGCTTGATGACGTCCTGGAGGGACGCGTTGATATCCACGGTTTCAATGGCCGATTTGGAATACCGGGAAAAACCCAGCAGGTCGGCCACGATCTTCCTGCAGACCCGGGTTTGTTTTTCTATGATTTTAAGGTCATCCACCAGGTTTTCATCCTTGATTTCCTCCATGAGCAGTTGCGTGTAGCCAAGGATGATGCCCAGGGGCGTGTTGATTTCATGGGCCACGCCCCCGGCCAGGCGGCCCAGATCTTCCATTTTCTGGGACTGAATGAGCTGTTCCTGGTATTTTTTGAGAATGGAAATGTCGCGGGCCGTCAGAAGCAGCCCGATAATGCCGCCGTCCTGGTCGTAGACAGGAATCTTGATAAGATGGAGCGTTTTCCGGCCCTCGGGGCGGTTGATGGCTATCTGCTTGGAAAGAGGCTGACCGGTGATGAGTATCTGCTTGTCTTCATGAAAATTCAGATCGGCCTGGTGCTCGGAAA
Organism: Desulfobacteraceae bacterium; assembly: GCA_007136525.1. The sequence goes on from SLGU01000019.1 coordinate 1,435, forward strand.
AAAGATCAGCATCCGTTTTCCCAATGATGTCTTCCTCACTGAGCCCCAGAAAATCGCCAAACGCCTTGCTGGCGAACTGGTAGCGCAGGTCCCTGTCCTGGAGGGTAATGAAGTCCGGTGTCACGTTCATGATGGTTTTCAGGAGCCCCTGCTGCCGGGCGATGGTCTTTTCGCGTGCCGTGAGTTCTTCAATGTGCGTCTTGACGGTGATGGCCATGACGTCAAAGGCTTCCGCCAGTTCCTGGACCTCATCGCCGAAATTTGCCCGGTAAACAGGGCATCGCCGGCAGGCTTCCATTTTATAAGGGTGTTCCTGGCCGCTGCAGTCGGGGCACAGGGTGCCGGGCAGGTGCCAGCAGCGCCGCTTGATGTCCCCGTATGCCGGGCATTGCCTGCGGTTGCAGGCCATGATATCCCAGCAGTTCCTGTCAAGGGGGAAGCTCGCCTGAACATCGAGGTTTCCTTCGATCATGGCCTCGGCCGAACGGCGCAGCCGGTTGAGGCGTAATGTCACGGTATGGGCGAACCACAGCGCGAGCATGATCCCAAGGCCCACAACCGCCATGGTGCTCAGCAGGCTGGTCTGCTTCTGGCGGCGGACCTGGGCATCCATCTCCTGCCGGGACAGGCCCAGCCTGATGGTTCCGAGGTTTCTTTCACCCAGGATCACCCTGGCATTGAAATCGTAAATCAGCCCCTCTTCCGTGGAAAGGAGCACGGGTTGGTGTTTTCCCCCGTCCAGGTTCACCCGTAGCAAGTCCACGGGGAAACCCCCTGAAAATGTATGGGAAAGGATGTTGTCGCCGGCATCTGTCAGAAAAACGTAGGCCACGTCGTCATACTGGTTGTGGACGTTGTCGATGAGGTTTTTCATTTGCAGGAAATCCATGGCGAGGATAGGCTCGGCCATGCGAAAAGCCAGACCTGACGTCAGGGCCATGCCGCGTTTACGGCCTTCTTCCAGAAGGGCGGCAGCGGACATGGTTGACAGGATGAGCCCGATGCCCAGTCCGCAGAAAACCAGCATCACAGTGACGCCTAAAGTGATCTTGGTCTTCAGCCGGAGGCCGGAAAAAAGGTTTGGGAAAACGCTATTCAAGGTCCAGCCCCACTTTTTCACTCAATTCCCGGACAGGGTCGAAATCCCGGTCATCAGAAGGCACAAAGCCGATAAACCGGGCGGCATCGAGGATTTCCCGGTGCCGGGGATTGTTTTCATAATCAAGGGCCAGCATGGCGTCCCGGATCTGGGCTGCCGCCTCTACGGAAAGCCTCGGGCTGTAGGCATACACCCATCCCGGGTACCAGCGGGTATTGTCGATGATCCGTACCTGGTCGATATCGATTTTGTCTTCCACCACCCGCAGCGACCCTTCCCGGATGGTCCCGATATCGTGAAGCCCGGCATATACGCCCAGGATGACGTTTTCCTGCCGGCCGCCGGAAAAGACCACCTCCCGGAAGTCTTCCAGTTGAATCCCGTGGTCGACGAAATGCCCCAGCGGGAACAGGTAGCCCCCTGCCGAAGACGGGTCCACGGCCACCCACGATTTGCCCCGGCAGTCTGAAATGTCTTGTATTTCCCGGTTGTCCTTTCGGGCGATCACCTGCCCCCGGAACTCGGCCCTGCCGTCCGCCTCGATAATACGGGTCATGGCCCTTGCGCCGAAACGGTTGGCCAGCTTCACGTAGACAAAGGGATTGGAATAGGAAATATCGATTTTGCCCTGGCCGAACATGTGGATATGGTCGTCAAAGGTGTCCGGAAAGACCTGCCGGATGGACAGGCCGGTCTGCTCGGACAGGTATTCCACCAGCCGGTGATGGCGCTGAAAGGACTCGGTGTGGGAGTACTGGGGCAGGTAGGCATAGGTGAGGGCAGGGAGTTGGGGGCTGAAGGCAATTTCCTCTCGTTTCGCCAATGATACTTTGATCGCTTCCTCTTTTTCCCCGCAGGCGGATAGAAAAACCGCGGCAAGCAGGATCAGTCCGCATATGATTCTTGCCGGTTTTTCACTGAGCCGTTTTGTCATTGTCCACCCCGAGGTCCTTTATCAACCGGTGCAGGTACTGGCGCTGGATACCGGCTGTTTCTGCGGCCTGGCTGACGTTTCCGCCGCTTTTCACAAGGAGGTATTCAATATATGCCCGGTAGAAGCCTTTGAGAACCACTTCCCGGGCGTCCTTGAAAGGAAGGGCGAAAACGTTGACATCATTGGGCAGGTGCGCCGTAAAACCACTGTTTTCTTCGATGCACAGGTTCTGTTTGGTCAACTCGTCTCCCTGGCAGTAGATAACCCCCCGTTCGATGATGTTCTCAAGCTCCCGCACGTTGCCGGTGTAATCGTTGCGTTTCAGGGCATGCAGCGCGTCCGGTGAAATGGACCGGATATCCTTGCTGTTGATGCGGCTGTATCTGGCGAGAAAATGGTAGCTCA
>SLGU01000326.1 GCA_007136525.1 Desulfobacteraceae bacterium
ATAAAAAAACACATTGAAGATGCCAGGCAGGCATACCGTATGGTCGCCATGCAGCTTTCAAGCTACAGGGACCACCTTCTGCCGGTGCAGGTCGAAAAAGCAAAGGCTGCTATCGCTGCCGCGGAAGTGGCACTGGAGCAGACAAAAAAAGGGGGCGGGTACAAGATCGGCCAGGCCATGGCCGCTTTGGCGAAATCGGAACAGGAACGGGTATCGGCCAGGCAGAACCTTGACGGCGCCATCCAGGAACTCAACGCTGCCGTGATCAAGGCGCCCGGTCCGGGAATGGCGGTTCTGGCCGAGCAAATCAGGGGCAATACTTATCGAAAGCCCCGGATCGGCGATCAGGTATGGCAGAATCAGCCGATTGTATACCTTCCGGACATATCGAAAATGATCGTCAACACCCGGGTACGGGAAGTCGATTTGCATAAAATTGATATTGGCAAACCGGTTCTGGTAACCGTTGACGCCTACCCCGATTTTTTGCTGACGGGACGGGTGGCGTCCATTGGCGTACTGGCGGATCGGGGCGTAGAAACCCGGCAACGGGGCAAGCACTTCAGCGTGTCCATCCGTCTGGATCAATCCGGCGCTATGCTCAGACCCGGAATGACAGCGCGGGTAAACATAATCTGCAGCGAGGTGACAGGCGCCCTGGCGGTTCCCGCCTTTGCCGTTTTTCAGGAAAATGGAAAAACCGTTGCCTTTGTGGTCATGGACTCGGGATTTGAAAAACGTGAAGTGATCATGGGTGCTCAAAATGAAGACCTTGTCGAAATCAAGGCCGGTTTGAAAAAAGGGGATCAGATAGCCCTGAGCAGACCGGGGCGCGCTGAGATTAAAAGCGCCCGGTTGTTTGATCCTTTTTAACGGAAAATGCCGGCTTGATTGCCCGAAAAATCACTGCAAAAAAGCCTGTTAAGGCCGGGGCGCAAACATTTCATGATCGATAACCGCTTTTCACCGCTCATCCTGGCAAAGGGGTTATGTAAAAGTTACCCGTCCGGCGATGACCGGGTTTATCCTTTACAAAATGTTGATATAACATTGTATATAGGCCAGTTTGTGGCCATTATGGGGCCTTCCGGCTCCGGAAAGTCGACCCTGCTGCATATCCTGGGTTTCCTGGATCGTCCGGATAAAGGCGCATATTGTTTCAACGGCAAGGATATTGCCTTGCTGGACGACGATGCGCTTTCTCTTTTGCGGGCTTCCCGGGTTGGTTTTGTTTTTCAGACATATAACCTCATCCCCCAGTGTACGGTTTTGGAAAACATCATTATGCCTTTTTTGTACCACCCTGAGCCGCCTGATAATGCCCGGGATATCGCGCTCCTTGCACTTCAAAAGGTTGGCCTGGCGGAACGCCGCATGCACAGGCCTGACCAGTTGTCCGGCGGCGAAATGCAGCGGGCAGCCATTGCGCGGGCCCTGGTGGTCAACCCCCTCGTGATTCTGGCCGATGAGCCAACGGGCAACCTGGACGCTGACAATACCAGGGGGATTTTAAATATTTTTAAAGAAATGAACGAAAATGGCACATCGCTCGTAGTGGTTACCCATGATGATGACGTCGCCCGGGCGGCAGATCGGGTGCTGTATATAAATGACGGACGGATATTTGAATAGTTTCAGCATTTTTGTCGGAAAAGGGCGGGATATGGTGCTGCAGGCGTGGCGGGCTTTGGCATTGCACAGGCTCAGGAGCTTGCTGAGTACCCTGGGCATTGTATTTGCCGTTGCCGCCGTGGTGACCATGTTGTCCATTGCCGAAGGTGCAAAAAGGGAGGCCATGGAACAGGTCGGACGCCTGGGCCTGGACAGTATTATTGTCCGGAACGCCTCGGCGGGAAATGATTTTCCGGACCGGCGCTTCGGATTTATGCCGGAAGCGCTTGGTAATAAGGACATCAGGGCCATCAAACAGATCCCCGGCGTTGAGCGCATCGCCTTTGCCAGGGAGTTCACTGCGTTTCTTCCGGAACGGGGAGAATCGGAGGTCATCCATACGCTGGAAGTCAACCCTGATTATTTTGCCGCCCGGGGGCTTAGGCTCGCAGAAGGCAGGTTCATTTCGGCCATAGACGTGCAAAACAGGCACCAGGTGTGCGTACTGGGTGCGGAGCTGGCCAGTCGCATCGAATCCTCGGGTGGCGGATTGGGTTCAATTATTCATCTCGAAGGGGACCCCTGCCGCGTGGTGGGTGTTTTACTGTACCGGGGCCATGCCGATAATGAGGCAATGCCTGTAGTCCTTAGGGACTTTGATAATGCGGCTTTTATTCCATTGCATGAATCAAACGGGGCCATTGCGTTTAGGGATCAAGAACAATATCTTTCTGAAATTGTGGTAAAAATATCCGATCCCCGTTCCATAGGCCCGGCTTCCGCTGCTGTCCGCCGCGCGCTTTTGTGGAACAGGGACAGTGTGGAGAACTTTGAGCTGATTGTCCCAAAAGAACTGCTTGCACAGGCAAGGCACACCCAGCGTCTGTTCAATATCGTCCTTGGCAGTATTGCCGGGATATCGCTTTTGGTGGGCGGCATCGGGGTCATGAACATCATGCTGGCCAATGTTTCGGAAAGAACCCGGGAAATCGGCATACGAAGGGCGATCGGTGCACAAAGGCGGCATATCGCCGCCCAGTTTTTAGGAGAAGCGATTCTTTTGACGGCTATGGGCGGGGTTGCCGGCGTTGTCCTCGGGTCGGGCGCTGCCCTGGGCCTTGGTTTTTTCATAGAGTGGCGGGTATCGATCAGTGGCTGGCCTGTGCTGCTGGCCATCCTCATGTCCATCGGCGCCGGGCTTTGCGCCGGCATGTATCCGGCGTTAAAGGCCGCCGATATGAACCCCGTTGATGCCCTGCGCCATATCTGAATCAAAAATCGGGTCGAAGAACCTGGCTGCCCTTTTAGTAAAGGACAATTTCAACCGGGCGGCACCGGGTATTGCCCTTGCAACTGCAGGAGAGCGCTGATATCTCCATGGCTCGCTCGTGCGCGCCCTGTGATAAACGGCAAAGCCACAGGGCGCTTGTCCGCGCTTCGCCAGGAGCTATCAGCAACCCCCTGCAATTGTTGCTGCGGGCAACACCCGGCACCGCCCGGTTGAAATTGATCATTTAAATAAGCAAGAAGCCGTGGTATAAGAATTTGTGAAAATCGTTCTCGATCCGGAAGAAACCAATCAATAATCAGGAAGATAAAGCGATGGAAAGGCAGTACGTGGTAGAAGATATCCGTTTGAGTGAATCATGGCGTTTATTTAAAATTCTTGGCGAGTTCGTGGAAGGCGTCGAGAAACTGCATGAGCTCGGGCCTGCAGTCAGCATTTTCGGCTCTGCCCGCATCTCGGAGGACAACCCGTATTACAAAGCGGCCGTTGACCTCGCGGGAAGACTTGCTGACAGCGGATTCGGCGTCATTACCGGGGGCGGGGGCGGCATCATGGAGGCCGCCAACAGGGGGGCTGCCGGGAAAAACGGCAGGTCCGTGGGCCTGAATATCGTTTTGCCCCACGAGCAGGCACCCAATCCCTATGCCGATATCAAGATTGAATTCGACTATTTTTTTGTCCGCAAAGTGATGTTTGTCAAGTATGCCTGCGCATACGTGATCATGCCGGGCGGATTCGGCACCCTGGATGAGCTTTTCGAGGCGGTCACCCTCATTCAGACGGACCGGATAAAACCGCTGCCTGTTATTCTTTTCGGCACCGGCTACTGGTCCGGGCTGATGGAATGGATCAGGCAGCAGCTGCTTGAAAATAAAATGATATCACCTGAAGACCTGGATATCATACACAT